>NZ_JBSQPW010000032.1:0-35496 GCF_055118575.1 Trichococcus sp.
GTTTTTGGTATTTCCCTCTGGAATCCATGCATCTATTATACCAAAAAACAGCTAAAAACGCTGTTGCGATAAGGTTTGTTAATTATTCAGTAGACATTAAATAACGGAGGAAATGAATATGGCAGTAGCGACAGAACAAAAAGGAATGATTTTTGATATTCAACGGTTTTCTGTACATGACGGTCCAGGCATTCGTACCATCGTTTTTTTCAAAGGGTGTCCTTTACGCTGTGAATGGTGTTGTAATCCAGAAAGTCAAAGTTTTAAAAAACAATTGATGGTGGTAAAAGAGAATTGCATCGGCTGTCGTCGCTGTGAAACCGTCTGTCCTACCGGAGCTATCTCCTTTACCCCAGAGGTCACTATTGATCGAAAAAAGTGCATCGACTGTGGTGCCTGTTGTGAGGTTTGTTTCAGTGAAGCCCTTACCATGATAGGCCGAGAGATGACAGTTTCTGATTTGATTTTTGAACTGAAAAAAGACGAAGTCCATTACCGTAAATCAAATGGAGGGATAACTCTTTCCGGAGGAGAGGTATTGGCTCAACCAGAAATGGCAGCTGCACTATTGAAGGCCTGCAAAGAGCAGGGGTGGCATACCGCTATTGAGTCTACCGGTTATGCATCGGAAAAAAGCTTGGATCTGATTTTGCCTCACTTGGATCTTTTTTTGATGGATATCAAGCATATCAATAGTATCAAGCACCGGAAACACATTGGGGTTCCTAATGACTTGATTTTAAAAACAGCTCAAAAAGTGGCAGCCTATCCTCATACTGAAATGGTGGTGCGAATTCCCGTGATTCCAGAATTTAACGATACCCCAGAGGAAATCGCTGAGATTGCAGTGATTGCACAACGATTGCAGGTGAAAAAAATCAATTTGCTGCCTTATCATCCTTATGGGGAAAATAAGTATGAAAACATTGGTGAAGAGTATAAAGCGGGTAACTTAGAAGCACCCTCGAAAAAAAAGATGGAGATTCTTCGGGACTTAGTTCAACAAATCGGTATCGATTGTCAGATTGGTGGCTAGAAGGGAGGTCAGTATGAAAAAAGTATTCAACGGCAACGAAGCTTGTGCTTACATTTCATATGCGTTCACTGAAATTGCTAGTCTTTATCCCATCACACCATCAACTTCTATGGCTGAAGCAGTAGAGCGTTGGGTAGCTTTGGGGAAAACTAATATCTACGGTGCAGTCCCAGAGGCCATTACTATGGAATCAGAAAATGGCAGTGCCGGATTGATTTACGGTGCTGCAAAATCTGGAGCACTAGCCGTTACTTATACTTGCTCCCAAGGATTATTGTTGATGATTCCCACCTTGTATAAATTGGCTGGGGAACGTTTGCCAGTAGTCATCCATAACACATCACGCACAGTGGCAACTAATGCGCTAAGTATTTACGGAGACCACAGTGACGTGATGGCTGCTCGCCAAACCGGCGTCTTGATGCTGGCGTCGGGAAATGTGCAGGAAGTAGCAATTTTTGCTACCTTAGCTCATAAAGCAGCGCTAGCAAGTCGCTTACCGTTGTTGCATTTTTTCGATGGATTTGAGACCAGCCATGAGTTAAGGGATATTCAAGTTCCCTCTTATGACAGGTTGAAGAAGGTAATTCCTGAGACAGATTTAGCAGCGACACGGCAGCAAGCCTTATCTAATTTTCGGCCTGTAGCTAGCGGGACCTCCCAAACACCGGAGCTCTTTTTCCAGCAGCGGGAAACAGTGGAAGCTGCATATTCAGACCTACCGGAAAAAATGGAAAGTTGGTTGCAAGAAATCAATCAGTTATATCCTGGAAATCACTCTTTAGTGGAATATATTGGGGCTCCTGATGCTAAGGAAATCTTAGTAGTAATGGGTTCTGCTCAAGAAACTGTCAAGGAAGTCGTTAATCAACAAATTCAGCAGCATGCTAAAATCGGTGCCATCATTTTACATTTGTACCGACCATTTCCAGTGGAGTTGTTTTTACGACGCTTACCGGAAACGGTCAAAAAAATTATGGTGATGGATCGCACTAAAGAGCCTGGCTCTATTGGTGAACCTTTGCTATTAGACGTACAACAAGCGTGTCAAAATCAGCAGTTATTGATTTCTGGCTGTCGCTACGGATTAGGAGGTAAAGAAGTCACGCCCCAACAAATTGAAGCGATTTACCTTTTTCTAAAAAATCAAGAAACAAGTCGGCGGGTCACTGTTGGAATCACCGATGATTTAATGAATTCATCTCTACCACTTGAGGAATCGGAATTGCCAACTATATTTTCTGGGGAGGAATTCATTTGTTTAGGAACTGGAAACGATGGCAGTATAACAGGTTTTCGTGGGTTAGCAAAAGTCATTAGTCAACTGACTGACAAGCATGTCCAGTGTCGCTTTGAACACAGTCCATTAAAAAGTGGTGATTTAACCAAGTCTTCCTTGCGAGTTAGCCAAGAAGAGATTATCAAAGGATACGGTGTGGACAAAGCCCATCATATTTTGGTAAATCAAATCAATTATTTACAGCGAGTGGATATTCTTTCCCACTTAAGACCTGGGGCAAATATTATTTTAAATTTCAAAGGGGATGAAGCTCAACTCCAAAAAATGCTGCCAGCTGATTTGATCAACGGTTTCTTAGAAAAAAAGATCAATCTATATTGTGTTCCTGCGGAAAAAATCGGTCGCGAATACCAGCTAGGGATAAAACTCAATTGTTTGATGATTGCGGCGCTGCTACATATTTTAGCTGGTGAGAGTGCTGAGCGTTGGATTTATGCTTACCAGAAATTATTTAAAACAGCTGACTTTATGTCAGACCCAGAATATTATCAACGAACTTGTGCAGGGATGCAGGAAGCGCGAGAGTCACTACAAAAAGTCCAACTACAGCCAGTTTTTGAAGGAGAAGCTACTATCTCAGAGGAAAAATCACCCTTTGAAGAAAAAATACGCTTACCTTGTTATTATCGACAATCACAAAAAATCACGACGAAAATTCTTGCAGAACTTGATTTATCTGCAGGCAACTATCCATTACCTACGAGTCAAAAGTCCAATGATTGTGGTACCTGTCATTTACGACTACAATGCAGTGATACAGGTTGTCAGCGAGGACCTTCTTTGTTACAAGCAGCGGGTGCCTGTCGAGGCTGTGGGGAAACTCCTTATATGAGTTTATTGACACAATTATTTGGTCCGCGGCTGGCAATTGCCAATGCCACCGGCTGTTCATCTATTTGGGGAGGATCAGCCCCTGATGTAGCCTATCGGAAAAACGCCAAAGGTTTAGGACCGGTTTGGGCCAACCCTCTATTTGAAAATAATAGTTCTTTTGGGAGAGGGTTAGAAGTCGGACAGGCTTGGCAGCGGCAGCAAGCTTTGGCAAAACTGCAGCAATTGATACTCAATGACTATCAGCCCCTAAGGATTAAAGTCTTAGCGAAAAAAATCATCGCCAGTAAAGGATTTGATGTTGAAATTGTCCAAGAATTTTTACAACAAACAGAAGAATCCCTGGATCCTAATATCCAACAACTACGCCAGCAAAGTTATGCTTTAATTAAACGTAGCCAATGGATTGTTGGAGGAGATGGCTGGGCCTATGATATTGATTTCGGGGGTATTGACCACTTATTATCCAGCGGTCAGGATGTCAATATTTTGATCTTAGATAATAGCGGCTACGCCAATACAGGGGGTCAGTTATCTAAAGGAACAGACCTTGGGGTAAAAGCGAAATTGGCTACCAATGGCAGCCTACGACAAAAGAAACAGTTTGCCGCTTATGCTCTCCAGTATGATAATGTTTTTGTAGCGGAAGTCTCTGTTATGGCAGATTCAAAGCAAACAGAAACAGCCTTATTAGCTGCTGAAAGGCACCCAGGAGTTTCCGTGGTAATTGCTCACAGTCATTGTGTTTTGCATAAAAGTGAGGCAAGCGGTCCCCAATTAGCCAGGTTGGCAACGGATTCTGGTTATTGGCCGCTGTTTATCAGAGATCCTCAGAAGGAAATACCGTTTGTATGGCACTCTTCTCCTGAGGTTGTCGAGGATAAATTGCGGGATTTCATCAAGCTGCAAGCAGATTATCAGCCTATTCGGGAAAATTCAGTATTGTACCAAAAGTTTCAAAAGAATATCAAAAAAAACTTGCATCACTTGCAAATTTTAGCTCGATTAGACAATGAAGGTTGGGGGTGGAAAGATTGAGAAAATCATTAGGATTACTGGAAGTACTAGGTTTTGTTTGTGCAGTGGATGTCGCTGATATCATGGCAAAAACCGCAAACATAGAAGTTGACGATATGAAACTCACCAAAGGCTTAGGCTACGTAATGGTAACAGTTACCGGAGATGTGGGGGCAGTTAAAGCTGCCATTCATGCAGGAGAAATCGCTGCTCGCAACCAGCAGGCATTTATTTCTTCCAAAGTCATCCCTCGTCCAATCGAAGGAATCTATGCTAACCTAAGCAGAGAAGAAAAAGTAGCAAAAAAAGCGGAATCAGACAAGGCTAGCGAGGTGTCAATGGAAGCCGCAGCTCCTGAAAAGACGGTAGTAACACCCGCAACCAAGGAGGCGGTTAAGAAGCCTGAGTTGAAGAAACCAATCACAAAACAAGCACCAATATCAGAAACACAAAAACCAACCAAACCAAAGGTAGATACGCCGAAACCGGCAAAGCCACAAGTAGAAAAAATAAATGACAAAACAAAGAAAACGGGGGAATAACACATGAATGATGCATTAGGAATGATTGAAACAAAAGGATTTATCGGATCTGTAGAAGCTGCAGATGCTATGGTAAAATCAGCCAACGTTCAATTAGTAGGTTACAAACAAATTGGTTCTGGGTTAGTTACAGTGTTGGTTCGCGGTGATGTCGGTGCCGTTAAATCGGCCACTGATGCTGGCGCTGCAGCCGCAAACCAAGTAGGAGAAGTCGTTTCTGTTCACGTGATTCCACGTCCACACAGCGATGTTGAAAAAATCTTGCCAAACCTTGGGGAATAAGCAAGTCCGAAGATTTTTTCTTCGGCAAAGCTGGGACAATAGGTCTCAGCTTTGCCTAGGAAGAAAGGTGCCAGATGATGAAAAAAGAAGTAACTAACTTTTTGAATAAATCCTATCAATTACTAGAGGAGCCAGTGGCATATGCTAAGCCAAAATGGAACCAATTAAAGGTGGGGGGGGACCTTGGGACTTCTTCCATCGTTTTAGTGGTATTGAATGAAAAAAATCAGCCTTTAGTTTGTCTGAGTGAAGAAGCCCACGTAGTCCGAGACGGTATCGTAGTGAATTTCTTTGAAGCAGTTCAAATCGTCAAGAGGTTGAAAACTACAGCGGAGGACTTACTAAGTACTCAGCTGTTAGTAGCTAGCGGAGCCATCCCACCGGGAACCGGTGGCAGTTGTCAAAAAGCGGTGCTACATGTGATTGAAGCAGCCGAAATGGATTGTGATCAAGTAGTGGACGAACCCTATGCTGCCGCTGCAGTATTGGCCATTGAAGAAGGGGCAGTAGTAGATATTGGAGGCGGCACCACTGGCATTAGTATTTTTAAAGAAGGCAAAGCCGTCTATTCCGCCGACGAAGCTACAGGTGGACATCATATGACCTTGGTTTTAGCAGGTTATTATCACACAGATATGGAGGTATCCGAAAGTATCAAACGAGATCCGCAACGTTACGATGAAACTTTTCAAATCATTCAGCCGGTTACTGAAAAAATGGCGGCTATCACCGCAAGATTTATTGAAGAATCAAAAGAAGAAGTAAAGAAAGTTTATATTGTCGGTGGAGCTAGTATGTTTCCCCAGTTTCCAGCTGTTTTTCAGGACACGGTGGGGCGCCCCACCACTCAACCAGTGCATCCGAGACTGGTGACGCCTTTAGGGATTGCTAAGTTATCCCGAGCATTCTAAAGAAAAGAGGAAAGCAGATGTATTTAGGAAAAGTTGTAGGAAATGTTGTTTCCACAAAAAAAGAAGAGAGTCTTACTGGCTATAAATTAATGATTGTAGAAGTGATTAATCGTCACGGAGAAAGCCTTACTGAAATCGTCGCTGTCGATCCAGTAGGCGCTGGCAGAGGCGAATTTGTACTTGTAGCCACTGGCAGTTCAGCGCGTATGGGTGTCACTGGTGGTCAAGCACCTATTGACGCCACTATTGTTGGCATTGTAGACACCTTTGAAAAATAAAATCAGAAAGAATGAAGGAAATGACCTATCAAATCACCTCTGAATCCGTTACGGAAGGGCATCCCGATAAAGTTTGCGATCAGATTTCCGATGCTATTTTAGATAGCTATCTTACCTTAGACCCTCATGCTCATGTAGCTATTGAGTGTATGATTTCTCCTCAACTTTTAATTATTGCTGGGGAGGTCAACAGTACTTCCACTGTGGATGTAGAAGAAGTGGCCCGTAAAAAACTAGCGGCCATTGGTTATACATCAGAAGCAGCAGGAATGGATGCTTCTACCTGTGTAATACTTTGCAATATCAACACCCAATCTACTGACATTGCTCAAGGAGTCCTACGGGAAAACCAGCAATTGGGGGCCGGTGACCAAGGGATTATGTATGGCTATGCTTGCCGAGAGACCGCAGAATATATGCCTCTGCCTATCCAATTAGCACATGGGATTACTAAGCAGCTGACGGATATGCGAAAGACTGGCATGCTACCTTATTTGCAACCAGATGGTAAATCACAAGTTACCGTGGAATATCATGATGATGGCAGTTTTAAACGTATCACTGACATTATCGTATCCACTCAGCATGTAGCCGATATTAGTCAAGAAACAATACGACAAGGCGTCATTGAGAAGGTTATCTTACCGATATTAGGAAAAAATTATTTTGATACCGGTATTCGCATCTTAGTGAACCCTACTGGTCGTTTTGTCGTTGGTGGGCCCCAAGGCGATGTAGGGCTGACTGGTCGGAAAATCATTGTTGATACTTATGGTGGAGTTATTCCCCATGGCGGTGGGGCTTTTTCTGGGAAAGATGCTACTAAGTTGGATCGTTCAGGAGCCTATATGGCCCGTTACGCTTGTAAAAATATAGTAGCTGCTGGGCTAGCAGATCGCTGTCAGCTATCTGTTTCTTATGCCATCGGAGTGGTGGAGCCAGTATCTTTCCATTTGGAGACCTTTGGTACTGAAAAAATTCCAATCGAGGTTATTTACGGGACTTTAAGGAGCATCTTTGACTTCACTCCACAAGGCATCATAACCACTTTAGGTCTGCGGATGCCAATTTATAGCCATACCGCTAGCTATGGTCATTTTAAAACCGGAGCTTCTTGGGAGAATTTGGATAAAGTAGCAATATTGAAAGAACTGCGAACATTGTTACAGCTTTGACAATGGAGAAGACAGGATAGAATAATATATATCACCCAACCATTGGAGAACAATTTTAAAACTCAGATGATAGTTGGTTATTTTTAAAAATTGGCCCCGATTTGAACTAAAAAAGTTTAAAATCCACTGAGTCCCTGTGAAAGTAAATATACAAAATCATCTCTTCAGAAATGCTATAGCGGTACTTTGCCTGATTCAATGCTTGTAAAACACAAATGAGTGTCATTTGTTTTGAAAATGCACAGCTAATAATTTTTCATGTTTAAATTCAAGGTTGAAAATAATTAACACCACCTATTTTCTTAGTAGAATGTAGGATGGTGTTAGCTGACTATGTAGGCTCTTTAACAACTAAGGTTGGTACATCTTAAACGAATCTTTAGAATTGTGTCACGAGGTCAGGCAGGCTAACACTGCCTGCCTTTTTTTATGTGTCTCTTTATTGTTTATTTTTTGTATGCTTGATTTCTTTTTCTTCTCAAAGTATTTACCACGATTGATAAAAATTCTGATTTTGAAGTGAATGAAGTTTCTAAAGCCATAAGCGGTTCGTTTTCATCCTTTAATATGGTTATTTGTCGCCTCGACAGGCCCATTTGAGTAAGGAAGTTGTAAGGCAAGGAGGATTTCTTTTTGATATTTTCTATACGTCCTAATCGTTGTTTGATAGCTTTCAGGTAGGTGCTTGTAGCTTTGCATTAACAGGGACTGAAAGCCTTCAATGGCTTCTTGTTGTTTCTCTTCTTGTTCATGGTACTGCAGCACACTTAAGAAGGATTGATAGATTTCATAGCCTTGTTTGAGTTCCTCATTGTAAGAAAGCAGGCGATCCACGATTTCGGTTTGTGTCAGATGATCTCTAAAAGAAGGGCGCCAATAGCGATTTTGCCAATCTAATTCACTTTGTTTTTTCTGTAATAATTTCCAATATTTCTTAAGATGTTTGTATTCTTCCTGAATAATTCATAGCTTTAATTCTTTGGCACATTTTATTGAAATATGTATCACTAATATCCCTATCAACTGATTTTGACTAAAAAGTTACTTCAAACATTCACTGTTCAAAAATATTGAGGAATAAATTTTGGGTGTAAGGCATTTTGAGCATACTTCTCCCTGGATAACTTCCCAGTAAAAAAATCGTTAGATTGTTGGATTAGATCCATTGACTGGCTCGCCTTAGGCGAGCAAAGACCCTGTAGAATTCATTCTGATACACATGATAACTAGATAATTTGAGATAGACTCGTCTACCCGTTTGGACTAATTTCCCAGCAACTTTCAGAAACTTCAATCGAATAGAATGAATGGTCATTCCCTTTTGGACTTCTTCAAAGCCAATCGTTCTTAAGAAGTTGACTAAGTTGTAAGCTATCAAGCTGAGCATCATTCGGACATGATTCTCCAAAAAGCGAGGACTGTCTGTTTTGTCAAAGTAAAAGCCAGCTTTCGCTTCTTTAATGAAGTTCTCCATTGTGCCACGTTTGGCATAGATAGAAAAGATGGTATCAGGAGAAACATTTTCTGATAGATTCGTCACGATAAATTCATGTCGAAAGAGTAGTTCGCCCGCTTCACGTGTTGAGCGTATACACACGCGACGACTTTGTGACCAGGATTGTGCTTGATAAGTGGTCGAGAAGTACTGAACTTCTCGTTCTTCCCACTTTTGATTATCGCCATAAAGTACTGATTTCTCAGCTATTTGACCTAGTCTACGATTATTCTTCAGTCGAATAACATAATGACTCTTTTTTGATTCACACGAATCATACACACCAGGTGTAGCGAACCCGCTGTCTCCACGAACCAAGATGTCAGTGTTTGGTAGAGAGTGATTATAGTGCTCTAATAAAGGTGTGAGAAACTCCTTTACGCCTTTTGATGTATATTGATTTCCTGAACGTAGTTCAGCTTTTAAGAAGTCACCAGTCAATCCGTCAAAAGCTACCAATGGATGGTAACCATAGGTTTGGTAGTGTGTATTATAATTCGTTTGTTCTTGGTGACCAAATGTATCTGAATGGGTCGAATCTAAATCAATGATTAATTCCGTATCATTACGGATGAGGCGTGCTTTATCGATAAGTTCTTGGTTCAAAGCTTGAAGTTCATGGATATTCTCCTCAGATAGTCGATCTAAAAATCGGGAAAGTGAAGATTGAGAAGCGAGTTCTTTCCTATCTAAAACAGCTTTAAACACAGGATCTTGTCTCAGGAGATTAGCTGCAGAATCAGCTGAGTAACCAGCAATTAATTGCATAATGAACTGCTCAAGTATGGATAAGTTGTCATGAGTAAAATACGCTCGTTCGTCTTCAATGTGAATGTGTTGCTTAGCCAGTTCAGAAAAACCAAAGATGTTCATCAGCTCTTTCACTAGGACGAGACCCGAATCACTCGATAATTGACCACCTGTATGAGAAATAGTGATATTTGAATTGAATTTTACTTGGTTTTTGTGTAAGCTAGTCATGAAAAGAACTCCTTTCTTTTGGTTGGTTTAGTCACTTTAACCATAGCAGAAAGGGGTTCTTTTTTCATCACTTAACGGGTGAAGATGAAAAAGTAATTGTAAGCTGCCGTGAGGCAGTTTCACATGGTTTTAATTAAAAGTATGAATTATTCAGGAAGAAAAATGATGTATGCATTATAGGCATGGATATTCAGAAAGGAAGATCATCAGTATGGATATGAGGACACTCAAGAAGCTTTCGCTGTTGTCCAGCTCATTTGTTGTTGTTTCCGGTGGAGCCATCGCGGTGAATGTGCCCGCCATCGCCCAGGATTTTCCGGAAATCCCGTTGCCGTTAGTTGAATCTTTGACAACGATGCCTTCCCTGTTCTTGATCGTTTCGGTTCTGCTCAGCCACGCCATCGCAAGGAAAATCGGCTATAAGAGGACGGTTCTTGTGGGGCTGGCTACGGTTCTGGTTTCAGGCTTGGTTCCGGTATTTGTGCATCATTTCTGGATCATTTTCCTTTCTAGGGCACTCTTCGGATTCGGGATCGGACTTTTCAATTCGCTCCTGGTCAGTTTTATCCGGCATTTTTATGAGGGGGCCGAGAGAGCGGCGATGATCGGGCTGCAGAGCGCTTTTGAAGGCATCGGCGGGATGACCATTTCCTTCCTTGTGGGGCAGCTGCTGAAAATTGACTGGCAAACTTCCTTTTGGGTCTACTTGGCGGCTCTGCCGGCGATGCTTCTGTTCGCGGCCTTGGTTCCGGATATCCCGGCTGAACCGGCTGCCGTTTCCAGTCAGCCACAGCAAACGGACCCTTTGAGCACACGCAGCAATGCGATGGACAAGGCGGTTTTCGGCTATCTGACCCTGCTCGTTGTGGCGGTGATGTTCTATATGACGATCACGGTCCGGGTCACGCCGCTCATGCTGGCGAACGGTTACGGCGACGCTACGAACGGAAGCTACATCCTTTCCCTGATTGGCATCGGTGCAATGACAGCTGGTTTTTTATTCGGAAAAGTTTTTGGGGCTGTCGGGAAATATACTTTGCCGCTTGCCTTGTTCGGGATGGGAATGGCTCTGGTCACGATCGGGCTCTCGGACACTGTATGGGTGACCGGTTTGGCTGCTGCATTCTGCGGCTTCTCCTTCCGTACTTTCATCCCTTATCTCTTCAACAAAGTCAACAGCTCGGCGTCGGGGAACGCGAATGCCGCCACATCGCTGCTGCTTGTCGGATTCAATATCGGCGCAGCCTTTTCCCCTTACGGTATCGTTCTGGTGGAGCGCCTGTTCCGGCTGACTTCAGAACGGGGAATTTTTTTCCTGGAAGGGGCACTGCTGCTGGGAGGCGGTATCCTCGGTGGCGGCTATCATTTTCTGGCGAAGCATGCTGAATCCAGTGCGGAGGAAGTGTGAGCAGCTCGGTTTCGGCGCAACATTGATCTCAATGGAGCGCTGAAACAGGGTCCTTGCTGGTCCTGCTTAGCGAATTGTGTTATTTTGGATATGTGAACGCATTCATTTTGAGAAAAACAAAAAAACTAAGACTGCATGAAAAAGCTAGACAACTTTAAGGAGGAAAAGAAAATGGCAACACACAAACAAGCCGTTCCACCACCTACCGTATTTTTTGGAGAAGAAGCCTTTCAACCGATCGACCACACGGAGGTCCGCTGGCTGGGCAGCGGCGGGATGTTCGTGAACACCCGCGGCACCTGCATCATGATGGATCCGATGCTGAAGGACTTCGATATGCCGCTTCTGATCGACATGCCGATTGCGCCTGAAAACATCCCGCATCTGGATGCTGTGCTGATTACGCACTGCGACAATGACCATTACAGCGTGCCGTCACTGCACGCAATGGAGCATGTCTCCAAAGCATTCCACGGGCCGCATTATGTGGCCGAACTGATGCAGGCGGAAGGATTTCCAGCAAGCGGACATACTATCGGCGACAGTTTCGAAATCGGACCGGCCAAAATAACGCTGACACCGGCGGACCATGCCTGGCAGAATGAAAAAGCCAAATACAATTACCGAGTATTCCGGTTGGAGGATTACTGCGGCTTTTGGATCGAGACACCGGATGGAATCATCTGGGCACCGGGCGATTCCCGGTTGATGAAGGAGCACTTGGAAATGCCGCAGCCGGATGCGATTCTCTTCGACTTTTCCGACAACGAGTGGCATATCGGATTGGAAGGGGCCATCCAAATGGCGAACACCTATCCTGAAGCACATCTGATTCTTTGCCATTGGGGCACGGTGGATGCGCCGGATCTGAACGTGTTCAACGCCGACCCGCAATCCTTGTACGACCGGGTGGTTAATCCGGAAAGGATCCATGCTTACGCACCGGGGCAGCCATTCAGCCTGAAAAAATCCTAAATGATGGGAGATTCGCGGATGAAACGATTATATTTGGTCCGTCACGGCGAGACTTTGTTCAATACCCAAGGAAAGATTCAGGGCTGGAGCGACTCGCCTTTGACGGAACGGGGCATCAAACAGGCTCAGGCCGTGCGGGATTATTTCGGATCGGAAGGCATCCGCTTCGATCATGCCTACAGTTCCACATCGGAAAGGGCCAGCGATACGCTGGAATTGATCACCGGCATGCCCTATGCACGTTTGAAAGGATTGAAGGAAGTCAATTATGGCTTCTTCGAAGGGGAGCGGGAGATGCTCAAACCGAAAGAGCCGCAGGAAATCGTGTCTTTCTTTGTGCCATTCGGAGGGGAAAATACGAATGATGTGGCGGAGCGGATGAGAAAAACGTTGACCGACGTGATGGAGAAGAATGACCATACGAATGTTTTGGCGGTTTCGCACAGTGGGGCCTGCTACAACTTTTTGAAGCTTTGGCAAGACCCGGCGGAGGAGTTGGCGAAAGGTTTCCCGAACGGGAGCATCTTCGTTTACGAATACAAACAGAAGGTATTCCGATTGGAGGAAGTCGTCAGGCCGGTTTTATAGCGCAATAAGACTGTACGTTTAAGAGGAACGGAGGAAGAAAGATGGAATATGTGAAATTCGGCAACACAGGAATGGATGTATCACGGATCTGTTTGGGCTGCATGAGCTTCGGGGATCCGGATACCTGGCTGCACAAATGGGCGCTGAAGGAAGAGGAAAGCAGACCGATCATCAAACGTGCTTTAGAATTGGGCATCAATTTCTTTGATACAGCCAATGTCTACTCGCTGGGAAGAAGCGAAGAAATCCTCGGACGCGCCATCAAAGACTTTGCCAAGCGGGATGAAGTGGTCATCGCGACGAAGGTTCACGGTAAGATGCACGAGGGTCCGAATGGCTCCGGGTTGTCCCGTAAGTCCATCCTGAGCGAAATCGACAACAGCCTGAAGCGCTTGGATATGGATTATGTGGACCTCTACATCATCCACCGTTGGGACTACAATACACCGATTGAGGAAACGATGGAAGCTCTGCACGATGTGGTGAAATCCGGAAAGGCCCGTTACATAGGAGCTTCCGCGATGTATGCCTGGCAGTTCCAAAAGGCCCTGCACGTAGCAGAAAAGAACGGTTGGACGCGCTTCGTATCGATGCAGAACCATCTGAACCTGCTTTACCGTGAAGAGGAGCGGGAAATGCTGCCGCTTTGCCGGGAAGAAAAAATCGCCGTGACCCCATACAGTCCGATGGCTTCAGGTCGTTTGACGCGCGACTGGTCGGAGACGTCCAAACGGATGGAAACGGACAATGTGGCGCGTTCGAAATACGACGCCACTGCCGATAAGGACCGGGTCATCGTCGAACGATTGGCCCAGATAGCCGCCGACAGAGGCGTTTCCCGTGTCGAAATCGCCTTGGCTTGGCTGCTGCAGAAGGAACCGGTTGTAGCTCCCATCATCGGAGCGACCAAGCTGGAGCATCTGGAAAAACCGGTGGAAGCCATATCGGTCAAACTGACCGATGCCGAAGTCGCGTTCCTGGAAGAGCCTTATGTTCCACATTTGATTGTCGGGCACAGCTGAGGCATTCAGACAGGCCAAAAAATCATTCTTGAGACTGATTCATTTACTTAAGATAAGCAGTATACTTTGTTCACGATAACTAGTCAGAGCCCGCTCACAAGCTAGGTGCGAAGAATGGTTGTCCAAATCAATCAGCAAAGGAAAATGCAAAATGAAAGTAAAAAAGAAAATCAGTCTGACACCGTTCAGTAAAGTCAAGTCACTTATCCTTTCCCTGTTCGATTCCAAAGTCGAAGGCAAGAAAAAATGGCTGGTGTTGGGGATCATTCTTTATATCATCAGTCCAATCGACATTATCCCGGATTTTATCCCGATGGCCGGTTATGCGGATGATGTGCTGTTGCCGATCCTGTTTTTGGTCGCTGAAAAATTATTGAGCGACGGAGCGATTGAAGAACACGAACGCCCAATCAAAGAAGCCAAAAAAATATAATGCCTGGATTTTCCGGCCCCGTTCCTCGCCTAAATGGCAAAGGAGCGGGGCTTTTTCGCTGTTGGGACCTTGAGCACCCGGTTGGACGTGGCTGCTGCATTCCTTTAGAATGATCTTATGGATTCAATATAAGCTATTCTGAAGGCGAGGAAAACAATAGATGAATGAAATGATCGCGCGCATCCTGGCGCATCGCACGGTAAGGGATTTTGAAGAACGGCCTTTGAGCCCGGAACAGATAGAAACGATCGTCCGTAGTGCCCAAGCTGCATCCACCTCAAGTTTTGTGCAGGCCTATTCCATCATCGGAGTCACGGATCGCGACAAAAAACACGCATTGTCGAAAATCGCGCGTAACCAACATTTTGTTGCCGAGAATGGCCATTTCTTTGTATTTTGCGCCGATCTTCATCGCCACGATGTGATCGGAAAGATGGAAGGGAAGGATGTTGCAGACTCGCTTGAGAGCACCGAGAAATTCATGGTCAGCGTGGTAGATGCATCCCTGGCTGCCCAGAATGCAGCTTTGGCGGCTGAAGCGATGGGGCTCGGGATCTGTTACGTAGGCGGCTTGCGGAATGACCTCGAAAAAGTCAGCGAACTCCTGAAGATTCCCGATAAAGTGATCCCGCTCTTCGGACTGGCGGTCGGTTATCCGGCCAGCGTCAATGATCAGAAACCGCGCCTGCCTTTCGAGCATGTTTATCATGAAAATGAGTATCAACAGAATAATGCGGTTTATAAAGAACAACTGAAGCAGTACAACGAAGAGATCCAAGCGTACTATCGGGCGCGGACTGAAGGCGAACGCTGCGACACTTGGACCGGCCAGATGGCAGAGATGCTCTCTCATCCGCAACGCATGTACATGCATGACTTCGTCGAAAAGCAAGGAATGAACAAGCACTGATTCCAGAAATAGTTTCACTTGCATCGAACGGATATTCGTGTTATAGTTACCTTTCAACGTCCAAGAACATATGCATCTTATATGTATGGAACCATGGCTTTTCTCTATTCTGCAGCGGATGCTGCAGGCAAACGGAACCAAAAATAAGCGAAGTTAAATTTATTATGTAGCGCCACACTGTGGTGCCCGCAACATGAATTTCCAAGATTTAGATTTGATAGTGAAAAAGCCGCGATTCCTGTACAGGAATACCTTTTTCTTTCTTATGATAATAAGTAGAGACACAAAAGGTACTCGATTGAGTGCCTTTTTGATTTCTCTGAATACAGAAAAAAAGGATATATGAGGAGGTTGAAAGATAGTAGCGTACGCATATGGTTACGCTAAAGAAGGAGCAAGAAATATATGAAGAACATCGTCTATACGAATTCGCAGAACGTGACTATTGAAATATCATGGGAAGCGTATTACAAAGAGATCGACATGCGCAAACAAGAGCGTTTGAAGAAAAAACAAGCGCAAACAAGCGGCAAATAAGGTCTAAGCGGCTCTCTATGAACGGAGAACTGTAAATAAAAAGCTCGGAATCCCTGACTCACAGTTGTTGAGGCAGCGGCTTCCGGGTTTTTTTTTGTTTCCGTTTCAAGGAGCGGGTGGTCCCGCATCCCAAAGTTTCGTTCGGCGAATCAAATTGTCGAATGCTACAAAATTATTCAACAATTTGACCCCAATAGAGAGCTGATTTGTCGAATGGGTCAAAAACATGGTCCCGCCCCCCAAAAGTTAGAGTGAAATCAAACATTTTGGGGGTCATAATTATGAAGAAATTTAGTGCAGAATTTAAATTGAAAGTTGTAAAAGAGTATTTAGAGGGTTCCTTAAGTTATATGCGTTTGGCAAAAAAATACGATAGTTTGTCCGATGAATCAATAAAGAATTGGGTAAAATATTATCAAAAATTAGGAGTTGAAGGTCTGAAGGTAAAACCGCAGAGCTCAGCTTACTCTGTTCAATTCAAGATGGATGTATTACACTTTATGAAACAGTCCGGTTCCTCCTCTTTAGACACAGCCATTGCCTTTGGCATAACTAGTCCTGCCCTTATTTGGAGATGGAATAAAACTTTCCAAGAAAAGGGAATCGAAGGACTAAAACCAAAGCAAAAGCCAAAGAGGTGCACTTGTATGTCCAAAAAGAACACTAACAAACAAATAGATCAATCCGCACCGTCTACAGAAGAACTGAAACGAGAAATTGAATTACTTAGATTGGAGAATGCGTACTTAAAAAAGTTGCAAGCTTTTCAGGAGAATCCGAAGGTCTTTCTCGAAAAGCACAAGCAGCGGTGACATTCGCACTCAAAAAAGAAGGATTCAAATTAAAAGATATTCTTTTAGTAGTAGGGATTCCAGAAGCAACCTATCACTATCACGTGAAGCAATTCGGGAAAGCGAACACGGATCAACCGACGAAAGAACTGATCAAACAACTTTTTTTCAATTTCCATGAGCGCTACGGAGCGAAACGAATCGCTAAAGAACTAGGGAAATTGGGACACATTACCAATCACAAGAAAGTGTCTCGTCTCATGCAAGAACTGGGAATAAAGTGCATCAAATTCATGCGAAAATCACGAAAATACAATTCTTATAAAGGCAAGGTAGGGACCGTTGCCAAGAATCTTTTAAACAGACGCTTCTCTACGCCTCTTTCTCTACAGAAGCTTGCGACAGATGTGACCGAATTCAAGTGTGCAGGAGAAGAAAAATTGTACCTTAGCCCCATCCTTGATCTATACAACGGAGAAATTATTGCCTATGGCATAAACAATCGACCGTCGTTGGAATTGGTGATGAAGCCACTTGAAGAAGCCCTCGGCTACGTAAAGAAACATGCCAAGTTTCGAACCACTATCCATTCTGATCAAGGATGGCACTATCAACATAATCGTTGGGTCAAAGCGCTGAAGGAAGATAAAATCTTTCAGAGTATGTCTCGAAAAGCAACGTGTGCAGATAATGCGGCGATGGAAAATTTCTTCGGCATCCTGAAGCAAGAAATGTATCACGGTGAAAAATTAGTCAGTTATGAAGAACTCCGCTCACGGATAGAGGTCTATATCCATTGGTATAACCATGTTCGATCAAAAGAAAAATTAACTGGTCTCAGCCCAGTCCAATACCGAATCCAAGCCAGCCAAACGGCTGCATAATAAAAACTCTAACTTTTGGGGGTCGCCACCCATTCGACAATTTGGGCATAGCGAAAGGCAAGATTGACGAATACAGGTACTTTATTCGTCAATACGGGCATCTGGCCGGTGCTATCTGCAATAACCAAATAAAATTGCACGCTTCACCCACTCTATACCAATCCGATACCGTTAAAGAATCAGACAACCCGAGGACTATTACCAAAAAGGAAGGCTCTGTCTCATCCCGAGACAGAGCCTTCCTTTTCAATTCGTTATCTTCCAGCGATATTCATCTTTTTCAAAATTGCCGACAGCGGCAAGGAAATGGCGATACCGACCGCGTTCTGGACGAGGTTACCGGGAATCGAAGCGAACGGGGTGATGGCATTGCCGTACAGGATCCATTCGCATAGATAATAACCGACCAGCATGATGGGAATCGAAAGCAGCGTGGCTAAAAGATTCACAGCAAAGCTGTTCCCTTGACGATCTTTCGACCAGGCCAATCTGCCGACCAGATAGCCTTGCAAGCCGCGGGTTACTAATGTGAAGGGAGCCCACAGAACCCATCCGGCCATAAGGTCGAAGATGGCCATGCCGACCGCTCCGGCGATAGCGCCTTTTTTCGGCCCGAACAGGATGGATGCGAGAAAGAGCATCGCAGTGCCGAGGTGGATCAGTCCGCCGTTTGCCGTGATAGGCAATTTGATGTTCAGGAAGACCGTCGCTACGAATACGAGCGCAATCAGGATTGCCGTCAAAACCAAATCATACGTGCGTGTGTTTGAATAACCTTGTGCTTTTTGCATAGTGAAGCCTCCTAATTATTTTCTTTGTAAATGTCGATGAAAAGTTGGGCCAAATCCCCGTTTCCGGCGAAGCCGAGATCGCGCAGACCGTTGTCGATGATGGACAAAACATAGATAAGTTTGTCGATGAAGGCATTTTCGCCCATATGTCCGATGCGCAAGATCACATCTGCGTATTGTGCCAATGAAGTTGCGACCAACAGATTGTAGTTTTCGCTGAGGTGGTCCTGCAGGCGCAAGGCGCCGATTTCTTCCGGTATCCTGATGGCAGTGACTGTATTGGAACGGTCGGAATCCAGGAACAACTCCAATCCATACGCTTGGGCGGATCCGCGTACTGCGGAAGCAATCCTGTCATGGCGTGCAAAAACGGTCTCGATGCCTTCCTCCAGGATGTTGTCCAAAGCGGCATCAAGCGCTGCGACATCGCCAGCAGAAGTCGTGTAGGGCAAGTATTCTTTTTCCGCGTAGCCTTTGAAGACCTGTAGATTGGCATAAAAGGAAGCGATAGGCGTTTTGCGGTTGTCCATCGCTTTTTGCGCGTCTGCGCTGACTGAGACAATCGCCAGTCCGACCGGGGCCGAAATGGCTTTTTGGGTCCCGCCGCAACAGATATCGATTTTATTTTCGTCGACGTTAATCGGCTCGCCAACCATGCCGGCGACGGAATCGACCACCGTCAGGATGCCGTATTTCTTCAACAATGGACAAAGCTCGGCGACGTTGTTCAGTACCGATGTCGGCGTGTCGCAATGGACCAGGGTGGCATATTTGAAGTCGGAATCCTTCTCCAGATAGGCGCGTACTGCTTCAGCGGGGATGCCGCTGTGGTGATCGAAACTCAGGACGACCGGTACGCCGCCATAAATGCTGACGAAATCCTTGAAGCCTTCGCCATAGATGCCGTTGTCCAGCACGAGTACGCGGTCGCCAGGTTCCGTCAGGCTTGCGCAAGCGGCCTCAAGAGCCAGGATCCCTTCACCAGCAAGTAACAGGACCTCATTTGTGGTGCCCATGACTTTGCCCATTTTTTGGCTGACCTCACGGTAATAGCGGACGAATGTTTTGTCAAAGTCGCTGTTGTTGGTTCTTTTTGCGCGGGCCAAACGTACATTTTCGCGTACCTCAGTCGGACCCGGGGCGTAATTCGGTTTGTATCTCATCAGGAAGTCCTCCTTCTCGTTTCGTATATTGCTGATAATTTTAGCAAATGCAAAGGACTATGGGACCGTCCAATCCGAGAGAAAGTGAACGGTCCAATTTTCCCAAAAATGGCTTCTCGCATGCGTTTTGCAAATGTTAACGTATCCAATTTCGGATTGCGTAAGTTTTTCCGCAAATCTCTTCCTTTTTTTCGGGGATTGGCGGACTCCCGGAAGCCTATACTGTGGAAAAGGACCGGACTGGCGGACAGGTCGGTCATCCATTTACAGAAAAGGCAGTGAAAACAAGTGACAGTGAGGAGCACCCCTATGCAGGGCATTCGCGAGAGTCAAAAAGACCTATCATCCTATACATTGAAGAACCTTGCCATATTCGCAATGTTTTTCGATCATATCTTTGCGGTATTTGGGCCGCAGGACAGCCTTGAAGGTGTGGTGCTGCGGATAGCGGGGCGGATTGCCGCACCAATCATGTGCTATATGATTGCGGAAGGCTATCATTACACATCCGATTTGAAAAAATATATCGTGCGGTTAATGCTGTTTGCCGCAGTCTCGCATTTCCCGTATGTCTGGTATTTCGGCCTCCCGTGGTGGCAAGCCACGAGCGTCATCTGGGGCTTGGCGCTAGGCTTGGTGGCCTTAGCGGCGGCAAAACAGGAGGACTGGTCCCTTCCGCTTAAAGCAACAATCGTTTTGCTTTGCTGTCTGTTTGCGGTCCCGGCTGATTGGAATTATGTAGCGGCCTTGTGGATCCTGTTTTTTGGATTGTTCAGGGGACAAATCGAAAAGCAGCTGCTGAGCTTTGCAGTGATAGGGACTTTATTCCACATCATCCCGTCCATCCGAGAAATCGGTTGGACGCAATCCTACCAAGTCGGTATTTTTCTGGCTGTGCCGCTGTTGCTTTTATACAAAGGCCGTCAAGGCAAGAAATCCAACCTGATGAAATGGGGTTTCTATGCTTTCTATCCGTTCCATCTGTTGCTGTTGGAACTAGTAAAAATGATCGTATCCGCGTAATGGAGGACTGCATATAAATGAAAATCAATAAAAATTGGCCCCGCGCTGTCATCGGCATCCTGATGGTTGCTGTGCTGTCGGCTTGCTCCGGCTCGGATGAACAGACGGAAACAGAGGAGTCGGAGATCGCTTCGACGAGTTCAGCTGTCGAAGCGGTGACTTCAGAAGAAGCTATACCCGTTGAAGATGATACAGCGGTGGTCGAGCCGGAAGAGCCGGAACCTTTGGGGTATGAAGGAGATCTGGAACTTCCCGTCAGCGGAGCGACCGGCTATGCCTCAATTGGGATGGATCTGAAGGCGACTGCTGATGCCGAGTCCGAGACGATTTCCGCTTTGGAGGCAGGAACCGCTTTTGAAGTTCTTGAAGAGGTGGGTGACTGGTGGTATGTCCGGACCGCTACTGAATCAGGATGGGTGGAGCATATTCATTGTTTCATCAATCTTCCGGATGTAATCCCGTCCATCATCTATGACAATACCAATACGTACGCCTCCAAGTTCGTTTCTTCCGGAAAAACGATTCCCGGCATAACGGGAGTGGCGCTTTATGACGGAAAAGCCTACAACATACGTCTGGGTAAGGTATCCGATATCGTGCCGGTGCTCTACAGTATGTCGAAGAAAATTTATTTGGCGCAACAAGCCGCCTTGGCGGAGGGGAACACCTTGGTCATTTATGAGGGGTATCGTCCTTATTCCGTCCAGACGCTGACGGTGGACGCTTTGACTGCTTTGGCTATGGCCGATCCGGAAGTGATGGCGGGCATCAACACACCTCCTTGGGACACCAACTGGTTCATCGCGACGAGCGTTTCGAATCATCAGATGGGTTATGCCATCGATGTCACGCTGGCGAAAGTAACGGAACAGCAGGAAATTGTCATCGGCGATTATGCCGCGACCGCCATAACGGGCTACACGGAATACACGATGCCGACAACCATCCATGAATTGAGCATGGCTTCGGCTACGTTCACCGGACCGGTCAAATCCAGTTCCCCGACCGCTTGGGTTCAAGCCACTTTGGCTGATACGATGAATGAGGCAGCGATCCTCCTGCAGCGCTACAGCACGGATGCCGGCCTTACTCCCTTGGCTTCGGAATGGTGGCATTTCAATGATCTCGATGCGCGTTTCGCCACAGAGGGAAACAGCAGTAAAGGCGAATATCTTTTGGATGCAACAATGAGCGAGGCTCCGGAAGCTGCTAATTGATGTACAGGCTCTTGCAGAAATGAACATAAAAAGAGGCACAATCGAGTTTTTTTCGATTGTGCCTCTTTACTCACTATAATGTGCTGAATCTTGATGGTCCCTACTGGGATTGAACCAGCGACCCCTACCATGTCAAGGTAGTGCTCTCCCGCTGAGCTAAGGAACCGTTAAACAGATGAACCACCTGCTCGTATATTTGATTATAACATATTTGCGTGAGAAGTGAAGAGGGAAATTAAAAAAAATGAGAAACGAATAAGGCATGCATTCCATAGGCCAACAAGGTATACTGGAAAAGGATAATTTTACAGGAAAATTTGGAGGCTAATTATGGACAACAATGATATATTGATCCGCTTGCGCTATGCGCTGGATATCAAGGACGCGGATATGGTGGAAGTGTTCCGTTTGGGTGGAATTGAGTTGACGAAGGAAGCAGTGCAGAAAATGCTGCTAAAATCGAAAAAAGATGAAGCAACAGAATTTGCTGGGTCTGCCGCTCCAACGGATGACGAGCAACTGGCTTGCGACAATACTACCTTGGAGTCGTTCTTGAACGGACTCATCACTTCCCAACGCGGCAAGCCGAAAGTGAAGCCCGGCGAACCGGAACCTAAGACTGAATTTGTGTTGAACAACGGGAACGTCAATAATTTGCTGCTGAAGAAAGTCAAAATTGCGCTGACTTTGACGAACGAAGATATGCTTGAAATCCTGGAATCGGCAGGCGTCACCGTATCAAAAAGCGAACTGAGCGCTGTTCTGCGCAAAGAAGGGCACCGCAACTACAAGCCTTGCGGCGACCGCTATGCGCGCAATTTCCTGAAAGGGCTGGCGCTGCGCTACCGCGGATAGGCTGAATTTTTAGATCGCCAACCGGCGTTTGGCAACTTATTCCGGTCCAGCAGAAGCTTGCATAAAAAATAAAAAACATGATTCCCCGCAATGGAAATCATGTTTTTTGTCATTTCGAATACAAAAGGAAAGCTTTCGGCACCGGTGCGCTGAAGCGGACGAGTTCACCGGTCGTGGGATGGATGAATGCGAGTGTGGAAGCGTGCAATCCCAAACGTTTCATCGGATTGGTGCGGGCGCCATACTTCTTGTCCCCGGCGACCGGGTGGCCCAAAGATTCCATGTGGACGCGGATCTGGTTCTTGCGGCCGGTCTCCAGTTCTACCTCCAGCAGCGTATAATCCCGATTTCCTCTGATTTTCCGGTAATGGGTCACGGCATGCTTACCGCCGTTGTCTTTCGGACTGGAATGCACCTTCATGGCTTTGCTTTCGGTCAGCCAAGAGGAGATGGTTCCGGCATCATTCTTGATCTCTCCCTCGACCAGAGCGGTATAGATGCGTTCTTTGACGATATCCTTCCAATCATTTTGCAGCTTTTCTTTCAGTTCTTCGGATTTTGCGAACAGCATGACGCCGGATGTATCCCGATCCAAGCGATGCACCACGAAAATCCGATTCGCTTTGTTGTCTTCTTTGACGTAGTGGCTCAATTGGCGGTAAGCGGTCGGTTCCTGTGGATCGTCGGTTGCCATCGACAGCAAGCCGGCGTCCTTATTGATCACGATGATGGATTCGTCCTCGAACAGGATCTTGAGGCTTGATAAGGAAGTCTTTTTGATGGCTTCCTTATTCGCCAATATACCGACTGTCTGTCCGGGTTCCAAGGGGTGGTTGTGCTTGGTAGTGGCCTTGCCGTCGACCGTCACTTGTCCGCGGGTTAGGATCGATTTGACAGAATTGCGGCTCTGTTTGCTGAGGATCTGCAGCAAGAAAGGCAGCAGTTCGATTGGTTCGGTCACGGGATATTGTGTAACCCCTTTTGTGGAAAAGCTTTTTTGAGGTTCGGCTGCTTTGTCCTGCCGAGTGCGTTTGTTATTGCTGGGCTTCTTTTGGTTTGTTTTTTTCATCTGAATCGCTCCTGACTCTGTTTACCGCCATAGTGCCGCGGTCGTCTCTTCTGAAGTATACCAGAAAACAGAGTATCCATCCTGCCTAATCAGGACAAAAACGCTGCAAGTAGCATATAATTGAAGCTTACAATGAAAAAAGCATCCATTTGAGGCCAAACAAGTGAAAATGATTGACAGAAGCCAAGAATATCGCTATCTTATTAGAAAGCGATGAGGACAGAAGGGGAGGCAGAACCATGCAGAAGATGATGTGTTGTATGTGCGGATGTAAGAAACATGCAGGAATATTCTTATCATCGTTTGATCTCCACAACCGGGCGTTTTTGCCGGCTCTGTAAAAGGGATTATGGAGCAGATTGTGCGTCCGCATCCAAGTGAAGCGCTGAAATGATGATGAATACTTGTGCATGTGTGTTTTGTTGACGCGCATGCACTTTTTTTGTGGAATTGATGGGAACCCATCGGAAAATAGAGCGAGGTGGCAAAAATATGAATCTTCAGCAATTGCGATATGTCATAACAGTGGCGAAATACGGCACTTTTCGGGAGGCCGCAAGGCAATTATATATGGCGCAGTCCAGTCTGTCGTCAAGCATCAAAGATCTGGAGGAAGAATATGGCATCCAGATTTTCGAGCGTTCCAAAAAAGGGATCGAAATAACCAAAGAAGGGGCTATGCTTTTGGAGTTCGCCGATCAGATCGTAGCCCAAGCGGACCAGCTGGATTACCGCTATCTGTCTGCAACCGAAAACAGAAGACTGTTTTCGGTTTCCAGTCAGCACTATGATTTTGCTTCGGAAGGCTTTGCCCGACTGGTTTCGGAAAAGAAGGAAGAATCATTGAATTTTCGTTTCCTGGAGACGAGCACTTCGAAAGTGATGGAAGATGTGCGCGATGCCGTCAGCGAAGTCGGCTTCATCTATCTGAATGATTTCAACGGGAAGGTCATCAAACAGTATCTCGATGCATTCGACCTGAAATTCGATCCGCTGATTGCGTTCCAGCCGCATGTATTCCTCAGCGAGTTCCATCCGTTGGCGAAACAAGCGAAGATATCCCATGAGGATCTCCACCCTTATCCTGTGATATCCTTCGATCAAAGCAAAAACAGTACCCTGCAATTGATGGAAGAGTCGGTTCAAGTCGATCAAAATGCTCAGAGGATCAGTGCCAGTGACCGCGCGACCGTGTTGAATCTGCTGTCTGTGACGAATGGCTATTTGGTCGGATCCGGTCTCCTGAAATCAAACACACAGGATCACATCATCGTTGTGCCGATGGATGTCGATCAAAAAAACACCATCGGCTTCATCTATTCAAAAGTGCGTCCGCTCAGCAAAATCTCCAAGCGCTACATGGAAATCGTGAGGGAGCTTTTGGAAGGAGATCAACGCATCGAGCTGACCGATCATATAGACTGAGTTTTAGGACAGTGAGTTGGGAATCGCATACGCAAAACAGGGAACTGTCTTAATTGTAGGCAGCTCCCTGTTTTGCGTATTGTTTTCAATTCCGATAATGGTAGGCAATTCATTCCGAGAACAAGGTGTCTATTTCCACACGCAGTACTCGGTCGATGCTTGGGTTGCCATGATCGCGGTAAGGGTAAGCACCTGACTCGAAGAGGATGTACAGTTGTTTTCCATCGACTGCAATCTGTTCCAAGTAGGACGGCATTGTGATTTCGGTGCTGGCGTTCTTGTCAGTGAAATTTTCGTTTTCCTCCAAACGATCAAAGGAAAGCAATGTCGAGTCTTGCTTACGTCCGGAAGAGCGTGACAGCATCAGCTTTTCCTGGTAAAAAGCCAGGCCTTGGATCTCTTTGCCGATCTTGTCGACATCGTCGGGGTAAGCTTCTTCCGTGCTCTTCCCGGAGTCGAGCGTATGGACTTCCTTCCCATCCTCATTTTCTTTTGTGGAGATCAGATAGCGGTGCATGACGCTCGCGCCATCATCATTGAAATAAGCTACATAAAGGTCATCGCCATGGACCGTTATCGTGGAAGCGCGTTTGATGTCGGGCAGTTCGATGTTGTCCGTGTAGACGATTGGTTCAGTAGAATCTGTGAAGTCATAAGCCTCTATGTCCGTCAAAGCAAGTGTGATGACCTGCGCGGTATCGCCTTTTTCTGAGGTTACCCAAAGCAGGTCGTGGTTCGTGTCAAAAGCGATCCCGCCTGCATGCGGAATGCCGTCCAGAACGATTTCCTTGATGAAGGAACCGCTCTTTTTTTCAAGCACATAGATGACGGAATTGTGTTCCTTTGTTTGACAGTAGGCGGAAATGAACAGGTAATCTTTGTTCACTGCCAATCCTTGCGGCGTCATCGTAGTGCAGATATCCGCTTCTTCGTGCTCATGGTGGAGCGTCAAAGTGGCATCCATTCCCGGGATGATGAAAATGTTATCTTCCGGATCGATGCCATCCTCTTCAAAAGCCGCTCGGTACAGTTCGGGATAGTCGGACAGTCCCACCATTAGTTCATCCAGTGAACCGAGGCTGGCTTCCGTGTTCGTTTCTTCGGCAAAAGCTATCCGTTCGATTTTTCCGTTCTTTGCGAGCAGGACGAGCGTGATGACACCCACAGTCAGGATACTGATAAGGGCCAGAGTGATTTTTTTCCGGTTGCTTGCCATGAGAGTACCTCCCAAATCATATGTTTCTACTGGTCTGTCAATAGATACATTTTACTATAGGAGAGGGTCTGTAACTAATGAAAAGGCTCCGAAGAAGAAAGTCCCACGAGTCGGGAAGTGAATTCCTATCCACAAGTATGGAGTTAGCGTATAATGAATTAATGGAATCAGGTAAAGCGCAAGCTGCTTGATGGTAAACTATATAAGTTGAATAAAATAATTACCCTACATTTTCACGCAGAGACGGTCAATGACAATCTCCCTCTGCTCGTTTATCCAAGTGAGGAAACTCTGAACCGCCAGATTGATCTTTTGGACGCTTGAGAAAAATACGTTATTGATAACCGTCTCCTTCAGCCATTTCCATAGTCCCTCTATCAAGTTGAGATTAGGGCTATACGGAGGAAGGAACACGAGTTCCAAACGCCCCTTATTCTCTTCCAAGAATGGCTGGATCAGTTTCGCATGATGGATACGGGCATTGTCCAGAATCATGACTACCTTTCCAACCGGATAATGCTCAAGAACAAAGACTAGGAATTCTAAGAAGGATGTTGCGTCGTAGTGCTCTTTCTCGCTGCATAGGATCTCACCCGACGCGTAGTCCAGGCAGCCAATCAGCTTTGTACCACAATGTTTTCCGTAGGTAGGGATTATCCGTTGTCTTCCTTTTAGAAACCAGGTCCGTTGGATAGCTTGGTAATCTCGAATCATGGACTCGTCTTGAAATAAGAGATAATCGATTTTCTCTTCCATCAGTTTTTTTTTAGATCTGGGAAGGTCTCCTCCAGAAAAACACGCTGTTTTTCTGGATTCGCCTTAGCCAGCGTATAGGTGGGACGCGTGTAGGACAGACCCAACCGCTCCATAAGGAGCGACATGCCCCGGACGGTGTAGGTGACTCCCCATTCCCTCTCCACATACATAATCATGAGAGCGAGCGTCCAGTTAGCAAACATTCCCAATGCAACATCTGATGGAAGCTTGGTGGATACGATAGTGGCTAGCGATGCCTCTTGATCAGCGGTCAGCCGTCTGGGCCTTCCATTTGAATGGTGCCGGACTAGGCCGTCGAGGCCTGCTTTTCGGTAGGAGGAAACATAGCCGCTTACGGTCTTGCGGGTACGGCCGATGATTTGTGCAACTTCGTTCATCGTGTGCCCATCTAAGTATAGGTAGACAGCTTGGTAGCGTTCAAAAA
Source organism: Trichococcus sp. (assembly GCF_055118575.1). Taxonomy (NCBI): domain Bacteria; kingdom Bacillati; phylum Bacillota; class Bacilli; order Lactobacillales; family Carnobacteriaceae; genus Trichococcus; species Trichococcus sp. The sequence continues at coordinate 27,357 of NZ_JBSQPW010000032.1, forward strand.
GTCTACGATCCTTCGTTTGTTTCATTGCTTGCTTCAGTTCATTAAGTTGGATTTGGGCGTCCATCGGATTCAACCCTTCCTATTTTTTACCTTAATTATACTGGAAAAACGAAAAGAGTAGAAATTAAATTCATTCTATATAGCACTATTAATAATGATCAGAAAGAGGAATTTTTCATGTCGAAGTTAGGTTTGCAGCTCAGTCCGGCAGACAGCGAAAGCAAATGTTGGGTGGCGGAAATTACCGGCGCGGACGAGGTATACATTTTAAAGAGAGACTTCATCCCAGAGGAACCGGAAGGCGGATGGATCCTGTACGATGGGTGGTACCAACTGAACGGATCAGTGCCAGGAGTGACGGAATTCAAAAAAGAATATATCCGCATCAAGGGTGGGAAAGTCAGAAGGAACCTTCCATTCCGGGAACTCGTCGAATGCCTGGATGAGATAAAGGCCGGTGAAGGCCCCCGTGTCGAGAGGATGCGGAAGCAGATCATCGCCATTTTGGATGAAATCAAAGAAGCGGCCTACTGTGAGCCGGTGGTTGAAGGAATCGAAAAACAAAAGGAAGACTTGGACATGGCGGATGAGCCGGATCAGATCAAGAATGCACTATACATGCTGAAAAAACAAAAGCAGTCCTATATCCAGCAGTACCGAAAGTTGTTCAACCTATAAAAAATGGAAACACTCAAAATGAAGAAAAACAGAAAAAAATACTGAAAATATCAAGGTTTCCGGTATAATCTTATATAAATAGAAAACGGAAGGCGGTGGAGCAATGATCAGAAAAGCAACGCCAGCAGATTTGCCCGCAATCATGGAAATCATCAATGAAGCGAAAGTCACGCTGAAGGCGTCCGGCATCGATCAATGGCAAAAAGGGTACCCGAATGAAGCGGTCATTCTACAGGATATGGCCGGAGGATACAGCTATATCTACGTGCGGGATGGCATACCAGCGGCAACGTTTGCCTTTTTTTACGGAGAGGACCCAACCTATAAAGTCATTACCGAAGGCCAATGGCTGACGGATAATCCTTACACGGTCATCCATCGCATCACAATCAAAGGAACATTCCGTGGTCAAGGTGTCCTTGGGGAAATCGTGGAATGGGCTGCTGATGAATCGCGTAAAAAAGGCTATACCAGCATGCGCATCGATACGCATCCCGACAACAAAAGCATGCAACGGGCACTACAGAAATCCGGGTATACCTACTGCGGTCACATCCTGACGAGCATCAGCGACATGCGTTGGGGCTACGAAAAGGTTTTGTAAAAAAGAACTCTGCAGATTTTCAAAAAGGATTGCGCCTAACCAAGAGGTGCAATCCTTTTCGCATGGAATGATCGATCAGTGTAAATAATGAGGAGTTAATAAAATGAATTTGCAACTAAAAAACTTACCGTTGAACGAAAAACTGATCCAGAAGATCCTCAGTTGGGAAAATGACCCGGTCATAGCGCCATTCATCACGCCACACTATGATGAAGCAGCCGAGCTGCCTTTGGTGACGGAAAGCGACGTCTGCGAGAGCCTGTCCAATCCGAACAAACGTAATTATTTCATCTGCGTGGATGACAAACCAATCGGAATGGCGTCAATCATCCGCGATTTTCCAGCGCTTCTGAAAAACGACGGAAATACAGCCTGGCTGGGCATCTACATCGGCGCTCCGGATTGGCGCAACAAGGGAATCGGCAAAATGGTCATGGCCCTGTACGAAGAAGAATGCCGCAAGCTCGGCTATCAGCGGATCGAATTGGGGGTATTTTCGCACAATGCCGGAGCAATAAGGCTGTATGAAAGATCCGGCTTCACACAAATAGGCGTCATTCCTCACTTCACCTATTCACAAGGCCAATGGCGCGATGACATCCGTATGGAAAAGATTCTCTGTCACAATCTAGGATAAAATCCATGCGGCAATCTGTTGGAGGGAGGAAAAAAACGGATGAAAAAAGGATTGTTGCTTAGACATAAACGTATATTATTGACCTTGCTTTCGGCGTTGTTGGGGCTGCTGACGCTATTCAGCTACCATAACTACGCGTGGTACGAAGAGCCGATCGCCAAAATCATTGCAGTGGAAGCTGTTGGAACCGATGAAACAATCGGCGCAGGTCGGGAAGGCTATCTCATATACAACCAAAAACTGACGGCTGTACTTATGAATGGGGTGTCGAAAGGGGCACAGCTCGTGATAGAAAACAACTATTCCGACTCACTTGCCTATAGCCAGATGTATCGTTCAGGCGATGAAGTATTCCTTTCCTTAAGCGAGAGCGCTTCGGGTGCCTTGACAGCTAAAGTTTCCGGAATAAAACGGGATAAATATGTTGTCCTTTTTGGATCCTTGTTTCTGATCTTATTGGTGGCGGTAGCGGGGAAAAAAGGTCTGCTTTCCCTCATCAGTATTGCAGGGAACATTTTGCTGTTCAGTATCGCCTTGGACAGCTATGAAATTGCGGATAATGCACAATTATTATGGATCAGCAGTGCTGCAGTGTTCGGGTGGACCGTCCTGACACTCCTCTTGGTCAGCGGCCGAAACAGAAAGACTTACGCAGCGATCCTTTCTACTTTGATCGGAACATTCCTGACTTTGATTATCGCCTACGGGGTCATTGCCGGGACGAACGGGCAAGGTCTGCGCTATGAGGAAATGCAGTTTGTGACGCATTACCCGCGACGCATCTTCCTATCCAGCATATTAATAGGCTCCTTGGGTGCCGTAATGGATGTCGCCATCACGATGACCGCGGCCATCCAGGAACTGTACGAAAAAGACCCCGCGATATCCGCCAAAGCTTTACTCCAGTCGGGACGCGAAATCGGCAAGGACATCATGGGAACGATGGCAAATGTGCTGCTTTTTGCCTATGTCAGCGGAGCGATTCCGACGCTTGTTTTTTATCTGGAGAACGGCTCCGACGTATTCCATACCTTTTCGATGCAGCTATCTTTGGAAATCACCCGGGCTTTGGCGGGCAGTATCGGTATCGTTTTGACGGTGCCGTTGGCGATGGTTACCGCAGTCCGCCTGATTCCCAAGAAAGCAGGTGATCCGAAATGAGCGTTCAGATGGTATTGGCACTATTGCTTCTGCTCCTGATGGCTGTGGTGGGCGGCAGACGAGGGATTTCTTCATTCCTGTCGTTGTTTTTCAATTTTGCGGTGCTCTATGTTTTGGTGTTGCTGTTGATTAATGGCTTTCATGCGCTTTTTGTGACTTTGCTGGCGTGTTTGGTGGTCAGCTACATCAATTTGGTTTACATAAACGGCGTGAACATCAAAACCAAGGCGGCTTTTATTGCCACGATCGTCACAACTTTTTTCTTGCTTTTGCTGATTATTGTCGTGCACCGATTTGCGCTGATTCAGGGATTCGGGCCAGAGGAAGTGGAAGAGTACACGACGCTTTCCTTTTTTGTGAATGTAGATTTCGTCCAAATCGGTATTTGCACGATGATTACCGGAACGATTGCTGCCATTACGGATACGGCCATCTCCATCTCATCCTCATTGTATGAAGTCCATCACCGCAATCCGCAGTTGAGCGACAAGGAATTGTTCCGGTCAGGGATGACGATCGGCAAGGACATCATCGGAACGACGACGAATACGCTGTATTTTTCCTTCATCGGCGCTTATCTAGCGCTTTTCCTCTGGTTCAGGGATCTGTCCTATACTTTCGGGGAGGCGCTGAACGCAAAAGTGTTTGTTTCGGAAGTGCTCTCCATGTTTGTCATCGGTATCGGAGTGACCGCAATCATTCCGCTCACCGCATGGGTTATGGCACGCATGCTGTTGAAGGGCAAATAGGTAAACGGATGATCGGGTTAAGAGGAACCAGAGTTTTTCTGCTGGACAAAATGCTCAGACTCCGAAAATGTGTATTGCCAATCAAAGAAAAACCTCTATAATAGTTAGAGTTGAAAACAATAGCGAATGACAGGTATACAAATGCACCATACAGATACTGGAGGAAAACAGATGAAGCAAATCGGCTTTGATCCACAGAAATACATTGAAGAACAATCGAAATATATCCTGGAACGGGTAAATAATTACGATAAATTGTACCTTGAATTCGGTGGCAAACTGATCGGCGATAAGCATGCGAAACGCGTATTGCCTGGATTTGATGAAGATGCCAAGATCAAATTGCTGCAGAAATTGAAGGATCAGGCGGAAATCCTGATTTGTGTCTATGCAGGGGATATCGAACGCAACAAAATCCGAGGGGACTACGGCATCACCTACGATATGGATGTCTTCCGCCTTATCGATGAGCTGAGGGAATACGGATTGGCCGTCAACAGTGTCGTTATCACGCGCTACAATGGACAACCGGCCACTAAAGTGTTCATCAACAAACTCGAAAAACGCGACATAAAAGTCTATACGCATGGCGCCATCGAAGGTTATCCTTCCAATATCGAAACGATCGTCAGCGAAGAAGGCTTCGGCCAGAACACTTACATTCCGACGACCAAACCAATCGTCGTCGTTACCGCTCCTGGCCCCGGCAGCGGCAAGTTGGCGACCTGCCTGAACCAGCTGTACCACGAACGCCGCCAAGGACGCGTGGCCGGTTATTCCAAGTTCGAGACTTTCCCGGTCTGGAATGTTCCGTTGAAGCACCCTTTGAACATCGCCTATGAAGCGGCGACAGTCGACCTGAAGGACGTCAATATGATGGACAACTACCATTTTGAGACCTACAACGAAGTGGCGGTCAACTATAACCGCGATCTGGAAACTTTCCCGGTCATCAAACGCATCATCGAGCGCATCACCGGCAAAGAGTCCGTCTACCAATCACCGACGGACATGGGCGTCAATCGCGTCGGTTTTGGCATCACTGATGATGAAGCAATCCGGGAAGCATCGAAGCAGGAAATCATCCGCCGCAGCTTCGACACGGAATGCGACTACAAGAAGGGCTTGTGCGATGAAGAGACGCGCGACCACATGCGCCTGATCATGGAAGAGGTCGAATTGAAGCAAGAAGACCGTGCTCCCGTCAAGCCTGCCCGCGAATATGCGAAGCGTTTGATGAAACGCGCGACCGACAACGAAATCCCTGCGGTCATCGCTTTCGAACTGAACGACGGACGGATCATCACCGGCAGGACTTCCGACCTGATGGATGCCTGTTCTTCCGCCATCCTGAACGCAATCAAAGCCCTGGCGAACATTTCCGACGACATTCTGTTGCTGTCTCCGGTCATTCTGGAGCCTATCAAAAAGCTGAAGAGCGATGGCTTGCATAAGCGCATCCCGACCTTGACGGCGAACGAAATCCTGATCGCACTGTCCATTTCGGCGGTCACGAACCCGACGGCGCAGTTGGCTTACGATAAACTTTCCGAGTTGAAGGATGTGCAAGCCCACTCGACTGTCATCCTGAACAAAGACGATGATCAGATCCTTCGCAATCTTGGCCTGGATATCACTTGCGACCCGGTTTACCCGTCAGAAAATCTGTATTACGTATAATAGAGTGTGATGATTTGCGGAATCCCCTGCGAATCAGAACACGTTTGCGATAGAGTGTGGCAAATCCCGGAGAGGTGGATAACTTGATGTTATCCATCTTTTTTTGTATAGTAGGAAACTATAAAATTTTTCGAATTGAAAAGTGCTTCACCGTAGGTGTTTCACGGGTTTCCAAAATGTTTCACGTCATCAAATTTGATGGCCAGCTTCACGGGTAAGCCCTTCGGAAATTAGATAAATCTGACCCATTGCGCTCTACGATGCTCATTCAGGGCCAGATTTCCTAAATTTCTTTCAGGGCTGAACGAACCCGTTCGAGCTTATTGTACCTCAAAATGGATGCCCCGGGGACCGACCGAAGTGGAGAAGACGACTTGTGTGTAGGTCTTGCCGAACTGCTGCAGTTCTCCGATGAAAGTATCCAATTCATTCGTCGTCGGAAAGGCGACCTTCAGCAGCATCGAGAATTCTCCGGTCACGCAGTTGCATTCCAACACATTCGGGATGCTGTCCACGAAAGGATAAAAAACCGGCTTTTGCTTGGGATCGACCTCCAAATTGATGAAAGCTTTGATATTGTAGCCCAGCGTCTGTAGGTTCACATGAGCGCCGTAATCTGTGATGACGCCGTTCCTTTCCAGCTGGGCGATCCTTGCTGAAATCGCCGGCGAGGACAAAAAAGTGGCCTCGGCGATTTCCTTCAGGGAAGCACGCGCATTTATCTGCAAAATATTCAAAATTTGCTTATCGATTTTATCCATTAGAGGTTCCTTCCTTTGGTCTTGTTGGCTTTGTATGCTTAAGATTCTATACCCTGACAGGGAAGGGATGCAAACGAATGCTGACATGGCTTAAGAAAATAAAGTTACATGGGAAATGGCGTGTGATTCTTCTGTGAAAAGGTCGAATATGCCGGTTTTGTTCGCAACTTTCTTTGAACTGTTTCATTCAATTTGCAGGGGTGGTATTGTTTGGACTATGAATTACAGAAAAATTTTAGGGGGCAAACAGAGATGAACATGAGAATTGAAGCAGACTCGATCGGAACGTTAGCGGTACCCACAGAAGCGTATTATGGTGTGCAATCGTCGCGTGCAAAGGAAAATTTCTCCATCACGGGCACGAAACTGCATCCGGAATTGATCAGCAATCTGGCGCGGATAAAGAAAGCAGCAGCTGTTGTGAACGCTCAGTCGGGTAACCTGGCAGTCGGAAAAAAGGATGCGATTGTCCAGGCCTGCGACGAAATTGTGGCGGGATATTTTCATGAAGCTTTCATCGTGGATGCCATCCAAGGCGGTGCCGGGACTTCGGCCAATATGAATGCCAACGAAGTCATCGCCAATCGCGCCATCGAGATTTTGGGTGGGAGAAAAGGCGACTACCGCATCGTTCATCCCAATGATGATGTGAATCTGTGTCAGTCCACCAACGATGTCTTCCCGACTGCAGGGAAAATGACCGTTCTGCAACTTCTTCCGGAGCTGATAGCCGAACTTGAAAAACTGGAGAGCGCGTTGGGCGAGAAGGCTGAGGAATTCTCCGGGGTCATCAAGATGGGGCGGACGCAAATGCAAGATGCGGTTCCGACTACTTTGGGGAGAACGTTCCAGGCTTATCAATCATTCGTCAAGAGGGATATCCGCCACCTCTTGGTCGCCGCGGAAGAGATGAAGAGCCTTAATCTCGGTGGGACCGCTATCGGCAGCGCCATCAACACGACAACGGAATACTTGGAGAACATAACCGCCTGCGTCAGCAAAGTAGCTGGGATTGAATTCATGCAGGCGGAGGACCTTTTCGATGCGACCCAGAACGTGGATGGTTTCGTCAGGGTGTCGGCGGCAATCAAGACGGCGGCTGTAAACTTATCAAAGATGAGCAATGATCTGCGCTTGTTGTCGAGCGGTCCGAGGGCTGGCATCGGTGAAATCCATTTGCCTGCCAAGCAAAATGGCTCTTCGATCATGCCGGGGAAAGTGAATCCGGTGATACCCGAAGTCGTCTCGCAAGTCGCTTTCCGCGTGATCGGAAACGATCTGACCATCACGATGGCCGCCGAATCCGGCCAGCTGGAGCTGAATGCCTTCGAGCCGATCATTTTCCATTCATTGTTTGAATCGATCGATTGCTTGGCTCATGCGGTCGCAACGCTGACGCTCAACTGCATCCAAGGGATCCAAGCCAATGAGATGGTTTGCTACAAACAAGTGGAAGAGAGTGCTGGCATTGCGACTGCCCTCTGCCCGACCCTCGGCTACCAAAAAGCCAGTGCAATCGCCAAAGAATCACTGAAGACAGGCAAAACTGTCAGGGAATTAGTACTTGAAAAAGGCTTATTAACGATTTCGGAAACGGAAAGCATCCTCGATCTCAGACGCATGGCTGGCATCCCGGCTGACGTATTGCTGAGGGATAAAGCCATCTAGTCTGGCATTGGACAAGAAGCAAGCCTGGGAAAAATCCCATTGTCATTAACTTAAGCAACTTTACTACTTTAAAAAAGGCGAGGATGCATGATGCATGCCCGCTTTTTTTTGATGTGCGCCCGGCATGGGTGATAACTTGGTGGTGAAAGTCCACTACAGGCTTTGCAGTAGGAACTGTTAGCGAATGACAAGGGTGTCCACC
>NZ_JBSQPW010000033.1:0-32355 GCF_055118575.1 Trichococcus sp.
ATCGGACAAGTTCGGGCGGTTTCGCTGGACGGTTGTCCGATTCTTTGCGGTTATCGGACAAGCTCGGGCGGTTTCGCTGGACGGTTGTCCGATTCTTTGTGGTTATCGGACAAGTTCGGGCGGTTTCGCTGGACGGTTGTCCGATTCTTCGCGGATATCGGACAAGCTCAGGCGGTTTCATTCGCCTGTTGTCCGATTCTTCGCGGTTATCGGACAAGTTCGGGCAAATTCGCTAGCGGTTGTCCGATTCTTGGCGGTTATCGGACAAGCTCGGGCGGTTTCGCTGGACGGTTGTCCGATTTTTCTCGGTTATCGGACAAGTTCGGGCAGATTCGCTTGCCGGTTGTCCGATTTTTCTCGGTTATCGGACAAGTTCGGGCAGATTCGCTTGCCGGCTGTCCGATTCTTGGCGGTTATCGGACAAGTTCGGGCGGTTTCGCTGGACGGTTGTCCGATTTTTCTCGGTTATCGGACAAGTTCGGGCAGATTCGCTTGCTATTCCTCCGCCAATAATGCAGGCAAGTCGGCGACGGTGTCCAGATTGACCGATCCGATCGCTTTGCCGTCCTCCAGCTTGATCAGGACGGGTACGAACGCGACGCCGTAGGTATCCAATACCTCATCATAGTTGGCATCATTGGCCCGTTTTTTCGTGTTGTAGTAATAAGCGGTCTGCCCCGTTTCCGCCAATTCCTTCTCCAGGATCGGCCGGAATTTCTTGCAGTAGGGGCAATCATCGAAGCCGAAATAGAGGTAGGCCACATCCTGCGCCACCACTTCTTCGTATTGCGCTGCATCGCCTATGGCCACGATCGGGGAATCCGCCTCCTTTGCGCAGGCTGCAAACAGCATCAGCAAGGCGCTCAAAAATAATAAGGGCAAAAATCTTTTCTGTTTTTTCGGCATACAGCAGGTCTCCTTTGCGTTTGAATGGCTTTCTTCCAGTATAACAAAGAATGCCCGGCAGCTCTCGTCATAACACCGAGAGACCGGGCATTCTTATTTTTTAGTCCTTGCCGTCGTATGGCAATCGTTTGTCGTTCACTTCATCCGGGTGCAAGGTTTCAACTTCCTTCATGAAGCCAGTACCGGCACCTTCAAGAATGTTTTCATCCACTTCTTCGATCGGATCAGCATAATCGGACGTATTCCCGATGATCTTGATGTGCTGTTGGTGATTCGTGAACAGAGTCGGTGCATCGCCACCGTACTCCCCATCCAAGTTGATCATCAAGCGCGAACCATCCATCGATTCTGCTTTCACAAAGCTGGTATGCGTATAGAGGACATTGGCGTTTTCCAGATGTCTGCCCCCGTTCAATACTTGGGCCAACAGTTGTAGGATTTCGAAGATATTTGCTGTCTTAACGACAAACAGCGTGAACTTGCCATCTCCCAAAACGATCTTCGGATCGATCGTTTCGAAACCTCCCACCGAGTTGGTCAAGGCGACGAAGAACATGGAAGCCATGCCGTCGTAAACGCCGCCCTCGTATTCGATGCGCATGTGCATCGGTTTGAGTTGCGGTATTTTTTCGGCACCTTTCACCAGATAAGCCAGGTAGCCGAAAATGGTCTTCAGTTTTGCCGGGACATCGTAGGTCAGATCCGTCAGATAGCCGCCTGCTGCGATGTTAATGAAATAGGTATCATTCGATTGACCGATATCCATCGGGATGACATTTCCGTCAGCGATGATGCGGGCTGCATCCAATAGATTTGAACGAGGAATCTTCAAAGCACGGGCATAGTCATTTGTTGTCCCTGCGGGTATGATGCCGACTGTTGGTCTGTGTTCCAATCCGGCAATACCATTAATGACTTCGTTTACGGTACCGTCTCCGCCGGCGGCAACGATCAAGTCGAATCCGGCCAAAGCAGCACGCTCCGCTTCTTTGGTTGCGGAAAGCGGTTCGGGCGTTGTGGCATATGCACTGGCCTCATAGCCTGCTTCTTCCAATATTTGAAGGATATCAATCATGCTTTTTTTCAGCATTTCTCTTCCGGAAGTGGGATTGTAAATTACTCTTGCTCTCATTCTTTTCCTCATCTTTCTAGGCTCATCTATTATATAGGTCACAAATCATCTTTTCTTTGTAAAACCACTCAATTAATAATTATAGCACCAAAATCAGAATAATACTAATTGTTGATCTGGAAAAAGATAGCTTTATTGGCATTTTTTTGGAGTGAATCATTTCAAAAAAAGCCAACCTCCGGAAGGAAGTTGGCTGGAATGTGTGCAACGCAAACGCGTTCTGAAAAGCAGATACCGCTCCCGTTTCGCAAATAACGTAGTGAACAAAAGAGGTTCACTTCGTTATTTGCTCCAACGTCCGGGTATCTAAACGCTTTTCATCACGCTCTATCTTAGTTGAGTTCTGATTCGCAGAGTTCTCCGCCTAAGCTGACAACCACACGCGGACAAAAAACGTCCGCTTTGTGTTTGTCCTCTTAGTGCTCGAACTCTAACCGTGAATCATCACATCCTATTAGTCGAACTCTGAATTGCAGGGGTTCCGCCTAACGCTATTTAGGCCCATCCAGCCAAACCCGGGCTGGTTGTTCCTAAATTTCGTTAGTGCTCGCCCCTACCCGCAATTCATCGTATCCTATCTTAAACGCGTTCTGAAAAGCAGATACCGCTCCCGTTTCGCAAATAACGTAGTGAACAAAAGAGGTTCACTTCGTTATGGGCTCCAACGTCCGGGTATCTAAACGCTTTTCATCTCGCTCTATCTTTTTTCTAGTTCTTGTGCTAGTAGTTGGTTGACCATGCCTGGGTTGGCTTGGCCTTTTGTTTGTTTCATGATTTGGCCTACGAGGAAGCCTTTGGCGCGGTCTTTGCCGGCTTTGAAGTCGTCGACGGATTGTTGGCTGTTGTCCAAAACGGCGTTGATGATCGGCAGCAGTTGGGCTGGATCGCTCATTTGGATCAGGCCTTCTGCTTCGACAACGGATTTGGCGTCTCCGCCTTTTGTTGCCAACAGGCGGAAGACTTTCTTGGCGATCTTCGTGCTGATGGTGCCATCTTCGATCAAGGTGATCATACCGGCAAGGTTGGCTGGCGTCAGTTTCGTATCGGCCAGTTCCACTTTTTCGCTGTTCAGGTAAGCGGAAACTTCGCCCATCAACCAGTTGGAAGCTAGTTTGGCATCGGCGCCTGCAGCGATGGTGCCTTCGAAGAAGTCGGACATTTCTTTCGAAAGGGTCAATACCATTGCATCGTATTCAGGCAGCTCGTATTCAGAAATGTATCTTGCGCGGCGTTTTGCAGGCATTTCCGGGATTGTCGCTTTTACGCGGTCGATCCACTCTTGGGAAATGGTCAAGCCAGGCAGATCCGGTTCCGGGAAGTAGCGGTAATCACTTTCGCCTTCCTTGACGCGCATCAGGATCGTTTCGCCGGTTGTTTCGTCGAATCGGCGTGTTTCTTGTTGGATGATGCCGCCAGCATTCAATACTTGCGCTTGGCGTTTTTCTTCATGCGCCAGTCCGCGGCGGACGAAGTTGAAGGAGTTCAGGTTCTTCAATTCTGTCTTCGTGCCGAATTTTTCTTGGCCGAAGGGACGGATGGAAATGTTGGCATCGCAACGCATCGAGCCTTCTTCCATCTTCACATCGGATACGTCTGTGTACATGATGATTTGGCGCACGGCATCCAGGTAGGCATAAGCCTCTTCCGGAGAACGCATATCCGCTTCCGATACGATTTCGATCAATGGCGTTCCTTGACGGTTCAGATCGACATAGGAATAGCCGTCCGATCCGTGCATATTTTTGCCGGCATCTTCTTCAAGATGGACACGCTCGATGCGGATCTTTTTCTTGACGCCTTCCACTTCGATTTCGACCCAGCCGTCATGGCCGATCGGGTTATCCAATTGCGAAATTTGGTAAGCTTTCGGATTGTCCGGATAGAAGTAGTTTTTGCGGTCGAAGTGCGTTTCCGTCGAAATTTCGCAGTTCAAAGCCATAGCGGCCTTCATACAGAATTCGACAGCGCCTTTGTTGATGACCGGCAAGACGCCCGGGTAACCCCAGTCGATGACGTTTGTGTTTGTGTTCGGTTCTGCCCCAAAGTGCGCTGGAGATGGGGAGAACATTTTTGATTCAGTTTTCAATTCCACATGGACTTCCAGTCCGATGACTGTTTCATAATTCATAATGTCTTCCTCCTACAGGTTTGGGTGTTGGTTGATGTAGTCGTTCGCTTGTTCCAATGCAAACGCGGCTTGATAGATTTTTGCTTCTTCGAAGTAGTTCCCGATCAATTGGATACCGATCGGCATGCCGTCAGCCGAGAATCCGCCAGGAACGGAAATGGCCGGAACGCCCGCCAAGTTGATCGTAACGGTCAACAGGTCGTCCATGTACATAGCCAACGGATCGTCGTTCTTTTCGCCGATTCCGAAAGCAGTCGTTGTCGTCGTAGGTCCCAAAATCAGATCGTAACCCGCGAAGATGTTCGCGAAGTCGCGTTTGATCAGCGTGCGGACTTGACCCGCTTTTTTGAAGTAAGCATCATAGAAACCGGCACTCAATGAGAAAGATCCCAACATGATACGGCGTTTCACTTCCATACCGAAGCCTTCAGAACGGCTCTTGATGTACAACTCATCCAATGAGTTCACATTGTCTGCACGGTAGCCGTAACGCACTCCGTCAAAACGTTGCAGGTTGGATGAAGCTTCCGAAGAAGCAATGATGTAGTACGCAGGGATTCCGTAAGCCAAAGTCGGCATGCTGACTTCTTCCACGGTAGCGCCCATTTCTTCGAATTGGGCGGCTGCTTTTCTTACAGCCTCTTGGATTTCAGCGGATACGCCTTCTTGGAAATATTCTTTCGGCAAAGCGATCTTCATGCCTGCCACTTTTCCGTTCAGGTTGGCGCTGAATTTCGGCACTTCCATGTTCAAACTCGTGGAATCCCGCTTATCATAGCCGCTGATTGCTTCCAACAACAAGGCATTGTCGGTTACGTTGCGTGTCATCGGGCCGATTTGGTCAAGGCTGGACGCAAAAGCGATCAAGCCATAACGGGATACGCGGCCGTATGTCGGTTTCATGCCGACAATGCCATTGAAGGCGGCCGGTTGACGGATACTTCCGCCTGTATCGGAACCCAAGGAAGCGACAACTTCGCCGCTGGCAACCGCAGCAGCGGAGCCACCGGATGAACCGCCGGGAACTTTAGTCAGATCCCAAGCATTTTTGGTTTTTTTGTAGTAAGAGTTTTCCGTGCTTCCGCCCATGGCAAATTCATCCATGTTCAGTTTTCCGACATTGACGGCGCCGGCTTCCTTCAACTTGGTGACGACTGTTGCGTCATAGATCGGCATGAAGTCGCCCAACATACGGCTTGCCGCTGTCGTTGTCACGCCTTCTGTGACGATGTTGTCCTTGATCCCTAAAGGAATACCGTTCAGGACGTTACCGTCGGCGTAGCCTTTTTCATCAGCCGCTTGCGCTTGTTTCAAGGCGCCTTCTTCGTTCAAAGCCAAGAATGCTTCTACTGTTCCGTCTGTTTCAGCGATGCGTTTGAAGGCTGCTTGGGTCAGTTCCACGGAAGAGAATTCTTTATTGACTAAACCTTCATGTAGGCTTGTTAGCGTTTCATTGAAAATACTCATGCGCCTTCCACCTCGTTATCTAAAATTGCGGGCACTTGGATCATGCCGTCTTCGGCTGTCTTGACGTTTTTGAACAGGAGCTCGCGATCCGTTCCAGGTTCCGCTACATCTTCACGCATGACATTCTTCAATGCATAGCCATGAGAAGTCACGGGTACATCCGTTGTATCGACTGCTTCCAATTGTTCCACCATGTCGATGATGTCGCCCAATTGTTCTGTAAAATGTTTAATTTCGTGAGGAGCGAATTCCAGCTTGGCCAGTTTTGCTACGTGACGCACTTGCTCTTCAGTGATTGCCATGTAATACCCTTCTTTCTGTCATTTTGTGTAGGTTTCGTTTTTTTTACATACTTTTTCATTCTAGCATAAAATACATTGGATTGCGTGATTTTTATGGCGATTCAGCGCTGAAACTCAATCGAAAATATGGTAACTGAATCCTTGGCTGTTTGATTCTCTTGTCAGGAACGATTCAATGCCGTTGATCGATTCGATTGTAATCTCAACCGGAATGTTCTGGGGCAGGAAACGTCCTGCCGAGTCAGTTACGTGCTGGGTGAACGCAATGATTTCCGTTTCTCCATAGAATTGCGTCGTGATGTCGATTTCGAGCGACATCAGTTGTCCGTCGATGTATTTGCCTTCTCCGACGATGCCATTCAGATTCGGGAAGAAATTCTGCACTTCGTTTTTGAAATTGTCGAAGTTGGAAGACTCTTCCGTCTGCGTTCCACTTTGCAACGGGAAGACCACTTTACTTTCATTGCGGGCGATCCATTCGCCGATCGCATTCCCATCCGTGGAGACGCCTTCGAATAGATAGACACCACCGACCGGGCTGTCCTGCGCCGATTGCTCATAAATGCCGATGACGATCGGAATGCTTTCCAATCCCTCGGTCTGGCGCAAACGGGTAATGATCGTATTCGCATAAGCTTTTGCCTGTTCTTCTAATTTCTCGCGGGAAATGGCTTGTTCCATCGGCACATCATTCACCTTGTAATAGTCGACCGAATTCATCGCCAGTCCGATTGCCATCCCGGCCAATTCGAAGCCATTTTCATTCTGGATCATATAGTCCTGTTCCAAAATCTGCTCCAGGTAGATCGGCTCCCTGGTTGCCGCGTCGGTGCTGCCGTTATCTGTCGGATTCAAACCATCCGGGTTAGAGTCGCTGTAGCGTCCCAACCACAATCTTGTCGTATCATAGTCGATGACTTGGCCTTCCTGAAAAAAATATTGGTCAGTCGGAAAAACATTTTTGGCTACATCCAACAAATCTGCCTCAAAATCTTTGATGTTGGCCGTCGAGTTCAACGAAAGGCTGACGCCGCGGTTCTGGCTGAATTGGTACTTGCCGTCCACGATCAAGGCAGGATAATAATCCGTCGATAACTGATTCTGAGTCGTTTGGACAGTCACTTTCTCGGGGCCGTTATTGGTTGTGTTCTCCGTTGTTTGCGTCTCTGTTAACTGTCCACAACTGGCCAACAGGAACATCGCTGCTCCGGAGACAACCATACGGATGACGCTTTTCGCTTTATTCACTGCTGTCACTTCTTTCCAAATTTTTCACCATATCTTCTTCCGTCCAAACAGGGATGCCCAAAGATTGGGCTTTTGCCAATTTGCTGCCGGCATCTTCTCCGGCGACAATCCAGTCGGTCTTTTTGGAGACACTCCCGGTCACTTTTCCGCCTAGCGCTTCGATCATCTCCGTCGCTTCGGTCCGGTTATAGTGCGTCAATTTACCCGTCAAAACCACCGTTTTACCGTTCCAGATGGAATCGACAGCAGCCACCTCAGCTTTCTTCTTGCCGAGATAGGTCAGATTCACGCCATTTGCCCGGAATTCTTCAATCAGGTCTTTCACTTCCGGCAGTTGGAAATAGGCAACGACGCTGTCCGCAATGATGTCGCCCATGCCTTCGACGGCCATGATTTCTTCTTTCGTCGCCTGCATCAGCCGATCGAGGGTTTCGAATTCCGCTGCCAGGCTGGCTGCCGCCTTCGAGCCGACATGGCGGATGCCCAATCCGAACAGCAGACGCTCGCATGAGTTTCCGCGGCTCTGATTGATTGCCGTCACAATATTGTTAGCGGACTTTTCTTTGATTTTATCCAGTTGATAAAGGTCTTCTTCCGTCAGCTTGTACAGGTCTGCTACGTCCTTGACGAGCCCTTTTTCGAACATCTGGCTGACGACGCGAACGCCCAGACCACTGATGTTCATCGCATTGCGTGATACGAAGTGGGACAGGCCTTCTTTGATTTGGGCCGGACACTTCGGATTGATGCAGCGAAGGGCTACTTCATCCTCCAGATGAACAAGGTGGCTAGCGCAGGCGGGGCACACCTCGGGGATGGCATACGGTTCACTGTCCGGACTTCTTCGATCGATAAGGACATGCTGGATTTCCGGAATGATGTCGCCGGCCTTGTGGATCACCACCGTGTCGCCGATGCGGACATCCTTCTCGCGGACGAGGTCGACGTTATGCAAGCTGGCGCGTTGCACAGTGGACCCGGCCAAGAAGACCGGATCCATCACGGCTGTCGGCGTCACAACTCCGGTGCGGCCGACCGTCCACTCGATATCGCGTACGATTGTTTCGGCTTCTTCTGCCTTGAATTTATAGGCGATTGCCCACCGCGGTGCTTTTACCGTATAGCCGATTTCTTCCTGGGCAGCGAATGCATTGACTTTGATGACGATGCCGTCGATTTCATAAGGCAAGTCTTTCCTTTTTGCTGCGATTTCTTCCGTGAATGCCCAAACTTCTTCGATAGAATCAAAGAGCCTGCGTTCCGGATTGGTGCGCAAACCAACCTGTGCCAATCGGCTCAGCAGCGCATCCTGCGTCTCAACAGCCAACTGTTCGAAATTGGTGGCGCTGTAAAGATAGATGCTCAGGTTGCGGCTGGCCGCAATACTGGAGTCCAGTTGGCGCAGACTGCCGGCAGCGGCATTGCGCGGATTCGCAAAAATTTCCAGGCCTTTCTCATCGCGGTCCGCATTCAATTGTACGAAGGACGCTTTCGGCATGTAGCATTCACCGCGAACTTCGAAAGTCAACGGTTCATTCAGACGCAACGGAATGGCTTTGACCGTACGCAAATTCTGCGTGATGTCTTCACCGATGCTTCCGTCACCCCGCGTCGCGCCTTGGATGAACAGGCCATTTTCGTATTTCAACGATACAGCCAAACCATCAATTTTCAGTTCGCACATGTATTGCAAGGGTTGGTCGGTCAGTTTACTGATCCGTTGATGGAATTGCAGCAAGTCCTCCTGATTGAAGGCATTTCCCAAGCTCAGCATCGGTGCATCATGCTGTACCTTATTGAATCCGGGCAGGATGGTTCCGCCAATGCGTTGTGTCGGAGAATCAGTGGTAATCAACTCGGGATGAACTTTTTCCAACTTTTCCAGTTCAAGATACTGTTGATCATATTCTTTATCCGAGATACTGGGTTTATCCAGCACATAATATTCGTAATTATAGCGGTTGAGGAGCGTCTTCAACGTCTCGATGCGCTCTTGGGCTTCGGTCAGACTTTCTTTCGCCATGAATGTTCCCCTCCTGAATTATACTTTTTCGATTGGTGCAAAGGATGCCAACAAACGTTTGATGCCGATGTTCTTGAAGGCGATATCCAATGTCAGGCCATCGCCTTCTCCGCTCGTTTGAACGACAATGCCGACGCCCCATTTCTTGTGGCTGGCCTTGTCCCCAACAGCCCAGCCGAGTCTGTCCGCACCGCTGTTTCCGGTTTGTTGGACCGATTGCGTTGTTTTCTCACGCGGACTTGCCGAAAACAGCTGGCTGAAGGCCTTCTCCTGGCGCGTATCACTGGCTGTCTTCCAACGGTTGCTCGAACTTGCTGGTTTTGATGAAAATGAGCTTATCGTGGATCCTGAACTGTCCTCGCGGTCCAGCACGGATCCGTCCAATTCATCAAGGAACCGCGAGGCCGGATTGGACATCGTTCGCCCATAAAGGGTACGGGAATAGGCATTCGTAAGGAATAGTTTCTGTTCCGCCCGTGTGATGCCGACGTAGGCCAAGCGCCGTTCTTCCTCCATCTGGTCCTCATCCATGAAGGAGCGCGATGAAGGGAAAATGCCATCTTCCATCCCGATGATGAAGACGATCGGGAATTCCAGTCCTTTGGCTGCGTGCATCGTCATCAGCGTTACTTCGCTCTGCGGTTCCTCCTCGATCTGATCCAGATCGGAAACCAGCGCCAAATCGGTCAGGAATGCGGTCAGATCAAAATCATCTTGATTCATTCTATCGAACTCCTGGGTTACCGACAGGAATTCGTTGATGTTCTCGATCCGTGCTTCCGACTCCAGTGTCTTCTCCATTTCGAGGGCTTCCAGATAAGTCGTTTGGGAAAGCATTTCCTGAACCAATTCCGTGATCGGCAGGAATTCTTGCATTTTCTGTAGATTATCCATTACGGTCGCGAATTTCTTCAATTCCTTCGCGGCTTTTCCTGAAACGGTGGATAACGCCACATCATGAGCTGCTTGCAGCAAGGTCAGATTATGCATATCGGCGAATTCGCGCAGTTTTTCGACGCTGGCATCTCCGATTCCGCGTTTCGGCACGTTCACGATGCGGCCGAAGCTCAAGTCGTCGGCCGGGTTCACGATCAGACGCAGATAAGCCAAAAGGTCCTTGATTTCTTTGCGGTCATAGAACTTACGCCCGCCGACCATCTTGTAGGGGATGTTCGATTTCAAGAGATTTTCCTCGATGACACGCGACTGGGCATTCGTCCGGTAAAGCACTGCGAAATCCCCGTACTGGCGTTTGCTCTCACGGATTTCCTGGAGCATCTTGGAAATGACGTAGCGCGCTTCATCGTGTTCGGACTGCCCACGATAGTAGACGATGTTGTCGCCGTCCGGATTGTCTGTCCATAATTCTTTTTCTTTGCGGTTGACGTTGTTTTGGATCACGTCATTAGCTGCGCGCAGGATTTTTTTTGTGGAGCGGTAATTTTGCTCCAGCAATACCACTTTTGCGTCCGGATAATCTTTTTCGAAGTTGAGGATGTTCTCCATGTCGGCACCGCGCCAACCATAGATACTTTGGTCCGCATCTCCGACGACGCAAATGTTTTTGAACTTGCTGGCCAACAATTGCACCAGTTGATATTGGGCGTAGTTGGTATCCTGGTACTCGTCCACATGGATGTAATGGAATTTGTTTTGGTAGTAGGACAACGTTTCAGGATGTTCCTTGAACAATTTGGCTGTAAGCATGATCAGATCGTCAAAATCCATCGATTGGCTGTTTTCAAGCGCTTTTTGGTAATCCTTGTAGCATTCATAGACGATATTGTCGATGTATCCCCCAGCCAAATCGCCGAATTCCTTCGGTGTCTGCAGTTCATTCTTCGCTTGGCTGATCCGACCCAGAATCATGCGGTGATCGAATTTTTTTGAATCCAGATTCTTTTCGCGGATGATGCGTTTCATCAATGTTTCGGTTTCGCTCTGGTCGCAGATGGTAAACGAGCGCGCGTAGCCGATCTGTTCGCTTTCCCGTCTCAGGATCCGCACGCACATGGAGTGGAAAGTGGATACCCACATGTCATTGCCGACTGTTCCGACGAGGCGGATGACCCGCTCTTTCATTTCTTTTGCCGCTTTATTCGTAAAGGTGATGGCTAAGATGTTCCAAGGATTCACTGATTTTTCTTCCAGTAGATAGGCCATGCGATGGGTCAGTACCCTCGTTTTCCCGCTGCCTGCCCCCGCCATGATCAGTAGCGGGCCTTCCGTCGCCAAAACGGCTTCCGCTTGCCTGGGATTCATTCCTTTGATGAGGTCGTGTTTTTGTTGCACATTTGCCATCCTTTCTTTTGTTGCCTTTGTTTCGGAGTGTATGGTTTCGTTCTGTTTTTATGGAATCAAGGCGATCTTTCAGCCTTGTCGATTCTGATTTGCATCATGGTTTAGTCTATCATTTTAGAGCCTAGCTATCAATGAATCCCCTGATATTTTAGATAGTTTTTAACCCTTGTTCCCCACGCGCCATCCAACATAAAAGTCCTGGCGCTGAATCATTTGGATGATTCAGCGCCAGGACTTTCTTTCTGATTCTATTGGGCCAAGCTATCGTTTGACTCTTTCAGCGTTTCAAAGAAGAAGAGGATGTGTTCGCCCATCTTGTCATAATCCTTATCACGTATGCAGATGCTGAATTCTTGATAGAGAGCGAGCAGTTTAGCTTCGTTTTGATAGCGCTCTTCATCCATCAGGTCGCTGTTTTCGGAGTACGTGCCGTGAATGTCGCGTGCTGCCGTCAATATCACTTTTTTCAGGAATTGGTTATCACTTTCGGACATAAATATTTCAAAGAGTCTGTATTCATTATTGAAGTAACCTGTAGCATCCCGATAATGCAGGTATTCCACCTGCTTTTCGAGGATTTCTTCGAACGCATGGTGGTCCAAGGTAATGTCGTTCAGCTTCAGATACTGAAGGTAGTTCATGATGAGTCCAGCAATCAGTTCCAAGCGTTCCAATAAGCCTTCATTGGAAATCTTTTTTTCAGCTACGATATAGCCTTTGTAGGGAATGGATTTCACCAGACCTTCTTCCTCCAGCAAAAGCAGTGCTGTGCGGATCGGTGTCCGACTCATGAACAAAGCTTCCGAAATGAGTTGTTCAGTGATTTTGGTTCCCGGCGGCCAACAATTGCTGTCGATTTTGTCTTTTATGTAGTCGTATGCTTTATTGAATAGTCTATCCTCCATCATTAAACCCTTCCTTCATATCAGAGAGCGCTCATCAGCTTCCGTTACTCTGTCGATTCTAATAAGCCATGTTCTTCCAGTTCGTTGATGAGAACATCTGGGCTGTCGCCCAATAATGTGACGTGGCCCATTTTCCGGTTCGCGCGGTGTTCTCTTTTTCCGTAAAAATGGAAATGCCAATCCGGTTTGGTCAGCAACAGAATCAGCGCTTCATCAAGTTTTTCTTCCATGATATTAAAAGTCACGCTTGTATCATACAGCTGGATTTCCGGAATGGGCAGCCCACAGATGCAGCGGACCAGAATTTCATATTGGGAGATGCTGCAGCCATCCAGCGAATAATTGCATGAATGGTGCGGGCGGACGACCAAACGGTTCACATAGAGGGAACCCGATGACGTCATGAATGTCTCGATCGTCAAGATCCCGGTCAGATTCATGGCCTTCGCAGCCAGCTTGCCGATATGTTCCATCTCTTTCTGGATATTTCCACTAACGCGTGCAGGCGTGATGGTCTTCACCAGTTTTTGATCCCTGTAGATTGTTTCTGTGACAGGGAATGACGTGAACACATCGTTTGCGTCCTGAGCTACCGTAATGGCCAACTCCTTCTCGAAGGGGATCCAAGCCTCCAAAATGCACGTCCCTTTTTTGAGCAAGACCGACGCCCTTCCAAAGTCCTCCTCACTGTACAAAAGATGCTGCACAGGCGTGGCGGCCTCGACACGGATCGGTTTCAACACGCATGGGAAGCCGATGCTTTTGACGGCTTCTTCCATGTCTTCGATGGTGGTTATCGTCGCGTAAGGCGTCACGTTGATGTTCAAGGATTCCAGAAACGCTTTTTCGATCAACCGATCTTGCGTGATTGAAAGGGTGTCCGGATCCTGCGGTATGGCGATATATGGATTGATTTGCGTCAGCAACATCGTATCCACGGCTTCGGATTCAAAAGTCAGGACGTCCGATTTAGCTGCGAAATCCGTCAACGCATCGAAATCCGTATATTTCTTGGTTATCTGCCAATCAGCTATTTGCCCAGCCGGACAGGCAGGATCGGCGTCCAAGATGCCTATTTGATAGCCCATTTTTTTTGCTTCCAAAGCAATCATTCGGGCTACATGTCCTCCGCCAATAATACCGATTGTTTTCCCGGGTAAAATTTGATTTGGCATGTGATCACACTACTCTCTTGGATTTTTCATTAGAATTTGTTAAAAAAGTCTTTACCAAATCATTTTATCACTATATTCGACGGATGTCGCCATGCAAAAACTGTCCGTTTGTCGGATTTTATTCAGAAATCGGCATGGATGTAAAAAAAAACGCGCAGATAATGGCTACCCAACTAAAAGGGCCAAACTGTCCGTGCGTTTCTGTTTACTTTCTTCAATTATCATACTCATAAAGAGCGTTCTGTTCGATGACCGCAATCAATTTTGCGGCATAATCCGGATCTGTCGCGTATCCGCAATCCTGGAGAGCTTGGGCTGCTTCCTGATAAGTGGATGCCTGAAGCACAGGAGTGTATTGATTCGGGTTCCAAGTGGTACCGTTGACGAACAACAGCGCATGATCCTCAACAGATTCTGCCCAACTGCCGTAGACCCTAAAATTTGCCTGGATGCTGATCCACTCGCCGTTATAATACTCACTGGTAGTCAAGAGGACCGTGTCTTCAGGGTTATCACCCTTCATGCCGTAAAGATTGTTGTAGACCGCGGACAGTTCACTTTCTCCCCAATCTGATTCGAGGATCGCTTGTGCGATGCTGATGCTGGCATGGACACCGTAAGTCGCTTGCATCTGTTGCGCGGCAGGGGCGATATTGCTGATGAAGTCGGTTCCCTGATTATTGCCGTATTCCGGGATATCCGGAATGATCGGAGAAAAATCGCCAATCAGCGACAGACTGGCCATAAAACTGATCAACAAGAAAAATAAAATCTTGACGGCCTTGGCGTATGCCGATTGCGGCTGTTTTCGAGTCCGCTTCCTCTTTCGTGCCATATCTTCCTCCGTCTGCTTAGTTACGATATCTAGCCTGCTATTGTCCATTGCTCCCGAGCGCTTCGTTTCGCTTCAGGATCGCTACGTATTCTTCCAGTGTCAGATTTTGTTCCGTCATGTAAAGGGCGTTCTCAACGCCAACATATCGAAAATGCCAAGGTTCAAAATTAATGCCCGTGACGGTCTCTTTCGTTTTTGGATAGCGTAAGATGAAACCGAATTTAGGTGCATTTTCTTTCAACCACAGCCCCTCAGGATAGTTTTCAAGATCCGGGAGCAAGCCCGAATTGCCTTCTTGGTTGGCTAAAGCTGTCGAAGTGATGTCCACCGCAAGTCCGGTACTGTGCTCACTGGCATTAGGCAAGGCAATATATTCTTCCGTTTTTGCGCGCGCCTCTGCCTCCGACAAGCCGGAGGCCAGATAATTTTGATAGTTGACGTCATAGTTGGCTTGCTGTTGCTCGATGGAGCGGTATCCCGAAATCATCGTGAAATCCATTCCGGCAGCTTTCCCGGCCTCCATCAGTTTCAGATAGGGTTCCTGGATTCTGCTGTCGATCCGATAGCCGCTCTCGGTCAGATAGAATTCCATTGCGATTTCTGCAGGAAGCGGATTTTCCCTGTTCACCAATACCAGATTCCAATCAGCTGATGAAGCTGCAGGAGTCACGATCACTTTGGCCTTGGCTTCTTCAGCTTCGGAAGAGGACAGTGATTCTTCGGAAAACGTACTTGCTGTCGCTTCCTGCTGACTGTTTGACGGTTCATCGTCATCGGTTGTGCATCCTGTGAAAAAGAGCATCGCCAGCAAGAGTCCTACCAGGAAACGCAATCTTTGTGCGCATTTGATGGGTTTATGGGAATATTTTTTTTTCGTTTCCATTTTTATACCTCTTCTGGTCTGTATTTTTTGCTATGCCTATTTTAGCACACCTGGCTGTCAATCCACAGCCAAAAAGTAAGTCTAGGCTCGAATCCACAAGAAAAGCCAAGATAATATCATCTCGGCTTTCCGGTTTATATTCAGTTATTCTGTAATTTTTGTGATGGTATCGGGCGTATTCTCATTGAACCATTCCAGCAGATTGATTTTTTCTGAATCGATCTGATGCCGGATGATGCTTGGCAAGCGAAGATCGATGATATCTTTGTAGCTCCAGAAATCATAGTTGCACTCGAGCCGGAGTGTAGTGATTGCCGGTTTATGGATTTCGGAATCATGGACGGTTTCTTCGGATGTACACCATTTGAAATCGGCCAAATCCGTCGCTATCCATTTTTTGGCGACTTGATACTTCAGGAATTGATATTCCCTTACAGGGTTCTCCGCCACCTCAGGAAGAATTTCGGCATTGCGGCAAATTTTCTGGACAAGCATCCATTCATAATCGGTAAACAATTTGGAAATGATCTGCATGTTCTCGGGTTTTAAACCGTGTTCTCCTTTTTTCCAGCGATCCCAGCTCTGCGGCGAGATCCCTAGTTGATTGGCATAAAAAGCTTTTTCACTGACATATTGCTCTTTGATCGTATACAAGACAATTGTTATAAGTGCATTATTCATTTATGTAACCTCCAATCTTTCATGCCCTAATTATACACTTATTACGTGATAAAAGAAATCATTTGCTTGAAAAAAAGACACCGTTGTCTCAAAGTGGGTCCTCTCTTCGTTAGTGCGGGTCTGCTTACCGGAGGAGCGCGGGGGCATACGGGTTCAGTTCCGCTGAAGACTCCGCTCGCCGGAGCAGAGGATCGTTGCACTCACTGCTCGTGATTAGCCTTAAAGAGAGTTACCTGATAAAGATAAAAAACGGGCCTATCTCGCAATGAGATAGGCCCTTGGTGCTATGATTGTGAAATTTTGATTACTGGAACGGGATTTGTCATGGCTCTTGCGATTTCAATCGCTTAGAGCCATGATACCCTTGACCGGTACGGTCACAGTGCATCACACACTATTAGTCGAACTCTGAATTGCAGGGGGTTCCGCCTAAGTTGACCTTACGTCACGGCCAGAAAGCGGCCGTTCTCGTAAGGTCCTCTTAGTGCTCGCCCCCTACCCACAATTCATCGTATCCTAAACTCTTTCTGGTTTGTAGATGATTGATCCGATTTCGTAGCCGTGTTCTTCGAGTCTGGCGCGGATGCCGTCGATGTCCTTGCTTTCTAGTTGGATGACGACTTGGACATAGCCCATTTTGCGGTAAGTCGCGATCTGTTGGATGTTGATGTTCTCATCCGAGAAGATATCCGTCAGGTCTTCGAGGACCCCTTTTTTGTCTTCATGGATATTGACGACAACGCGGACACCAGGAGTATAATAGCCCAGCACATCGATGAAAGCAGAGAAGATATCCTTTTCGGTGATGATGCCGATCAAACGGTTGCCTGGCTCAACTACCGGCAGAACACTGATGCCATTTTCGCGCATCGTTACGGCCGCTTCTTCCAAAAGTGCTTCCTTGTTGATGGTCACGACGCGTTTTTCCATGATGTCAGCTACTGTCGTTTTGTTCAACAGGTAGTTGACTTCATGCATATCCAGGCTGGTCATGCTGGAAGGCGTGTTGCGTTCGATGATTCCCTCCGTGATCAAGCCCACGATTGTTTCGCCTTGCACAACCGGCAGACGGTGAATCTTGTGCTCTTTCATCAAATCCAAAGCTTCGATGATTTTTGTTGAAGGTTGGATTGTTACTAAATCCGTTGACATATAGCTTTGTACATCCATTTTTTAGCCTCCTAGGTAAGCTTTCTGAACTTCGTCACTTGCTAATAATTCTTCCCCGGTTCCGGTCAATACGATATTTCCCGTCTCCAATACATACCCGCGATCCGCAATCTGCAGCGCAACATTCGCGTTCTGTTCGATTAAGAGGATCGTTGTGCCTTGTTTCTGGATATCCTGGATGATGTGGAATATTTCCTTAATGAAAATAGGCGCCAATCCCATTGAAGGCTCATCCAAAAGCAACAGCTTCGGCTTCGTCATCAAAGCGCGGCCCATCGCCAACATCTGTTGTTCCCCGCCAGACAAAGTGGCGGCATCCTGATTCTTTCTTTCGCGCAGAATCGGGAAACGTTCGAATACCGCTTCCAGATCACCGGCGAGGTTCTGTTTGTCTTTGCGGGTGAAGCTTCCCAGATCAAGGTTTTCCTGTACCGTCAACCCTTTGAATACATGGCGGCCTTCCGGAACCTGGGCAATCCCTTGTTCAACGATTTTTCGGGTCGCCACATTGTGGATCGGTTTCCCAAGATACTCGATTTCTCCCGAAGAAGGTTTCACCAATCCGGAAATCGTGCGCAAAATGGTGGACTTGCCTGCTCCATTAGCCCCGATCAAAGTCACGATTTCGCCTTCATTCACTTCAAAACTGATATCTTTGATGGCTTGGATCATGCCATAATGAACGGACAGATTTTTTACTTTCAGCACGTTAGTCGCCTCCTAGATAAGCCTTGATTACGGCTGGATTTTTTTGGATTTCTTCCGGTGTTCCTTTGGCAAGCAGACGGCCGTATTCCAACACATAGATTCTTTCGCACACATTCATGACCAAGGACATATCATGCTCGATCAAAACGACGGTGATTTTGAAATCTTTCTGTATTTTGCGGATCAACGCGGTCAATTCCGCAGTCTCTTGCGGATTCATTCCGGCTGCGGGCTCATCCAAAAAGAGGATCTTCGGATTCGTCGCCAAAGCACGGACGATTTCCAAACGACGTTGCTCACCGTAGGGGAGATTTTTCGCCAGAACATCATATTTCTTTTCCAATTCAAAAATGGCCAACAGTTCCAGTGCTTTTTCACGCATTTCGGCTTCCTTGCGGTAGTAAGTCGGTGTGCGCAACAGGCTGTGGAACGTATTCTCACCCATCGTGCTGTGCATCGCGATCAGCACATTGTCGATGACCGTCAATTCCTTGAAGAGACGGATGTTCTGGAATGTACGCGCCAAGCCGAGATCAGTGATTTTGTAAGGTGCTTTTCCGTTCAACAGCACTTTTTTGTTGTCGATTTCCAATTCGATCGTACCTTCTGTCGGAACGTAAACGCCCGTCAGCAAGTTGAAGAAGGTCGTTTTGCCAGCGCCGTTGGGACCGATCAGACCAACCAATTCATTTTCTTCGATCGTAAAATCGACATTGGAAACCGCGGCCAAGCCGCCGAAGTTTTTCGTCAATTCTTTTACTTCCAATAGGCTCATTATTGGACCTCCTTCTTAGCAGAATCTTTTTTTGCAAAGCGCTTCAGCAAGCCGGACATCGTAAATTCACGGTTGCCTAACAGTCCGCCTGGACGGAATACCATGATGGCGATGATTGCGATTGCGTAGAAAATCATCCGCAGCTCACCGAACGATTGCAGATATGTGTTCAGGACACCCAGCACAATGGCTGCGACGACAGTGCCGGTTACGCTGCCGATACCGCCGAATACGACGATGATCAGCACATCGATCGATTTCTGAAAAGTGAAATCGCCAGGTGTGATGACGCTGAAGTAAGTGCCATACAAAGAACCTGCGATGCTGGCGGTAGCCGCACCAATCATGAAGGCGATGACTTTGTATGTCGTTGCGTTGACACCCATCGACTCTGCCGCAATCTCATCTTCACGGATAGCGATGGTCGCCCGTCCCGGGCTGCTGTGGATGTAGTTGATGGTGATGACGCTGGTTATGATTACGATAAGAAACAGGATCAGGATGAAGCTCAAATTTGATTCGAATGGGAAAGAGATACCGCTGATACCGCGGGCGCCGTTGGTCAATTCACCCATGTTCAGGATCAGGATACGGATGATTTCCGCAACTCCTAAGGTCGCAATCGCCAAGTAGTCACCTTTCAGACGGAGCGTCGGAATCCCGACGATCAAGGCAACGATGATGGAAATGATCATGCCCACCAGCAAACCGACAAAGAAGCCGGCCAATCCTTCCATCATGTCTCCAATAACGGCTCCACTGTATGCACCGATTGCCATAAACCCGGCATGTCCCAATGAAAATTGCCCGGAAAAGCCGATAACCAAATTCAATCCGATTGCCAGAATGATGTTGATCAGAATCGTCACTAGCGTAATTTGATAGAAGGGAGAAATGACGTTTGTGCTGACGCCTACGAACAGGATGACAGCCATCACAGCGATAAGAATGAGCCAACCTAGATTTGTTTTGTTCAATTGTTTCATTTTTATCACCTACACTTTCTCTTTTGTATTCTTCCCGAAGATTCCGGAAGGTTTAACAATCAGGATGATGATCAGAATCAGATACACGACTGCATCTTTGAACATCGATCCGCCATAAGCGCTGACCAATGTTTCGATGACCCCAATGACGTAACCGCCGACCATTGCCCCAGGAATGATGCCGATGCCGCCGAACACTGCGGCAACGAAGGCTTTCAGTCCGGGTGTCACACCCATCAAAGGCGAAATCGAGTTGTAATAGATCCCGACCAATACGCCTGCAGCTCCCGCTAAGGAAGAGCCCAGGACGAACGTAAAGGAAATGACGTTGTCCACATTGATCCCCATCAATTGTGCTGCTTCAGGATCTGTGCTGACCGCCCGCATGGCTTTCCCCATCTTCGTATATTTCACGATGACCTGCAAAGCAATCATCAGAATAACCGTCGTCAGGAAAATAAGAATCTGCTGCGAGTTGATGGTCACGCCGCCGAACGTCCAATTCCGGACTACCAATGCTGTCGGGAAAGCCTTCACTTGCGGCCCCATAAGGTAAATCATGACATTTTGCAATAAATAAGAAACCCCGATAGCTGTGATCAGCGTTGCGACCCTTGTTGCGCCCCGTAATGGTTTGTAGGCTACCTTCTCGATGACTACCCCTAAAATGGCACAGAAAATCATTGAAATCAGGATGGATGGGAAAAGGCCGAGGCCAACATTTTGAATCAAAGCATAGCCAAGGTACGCGCCCACCATATAAATGTCCCCGTGGGCAAAGTTTATTAATTTGATGACCCCGTATACCATCGTGTACCCCAGCGCAATCAAGGCGTAGATACTTCCCAACGATATACCGTTTATCAGTTGTTGAACTAAATTTTCCATTTTACACCTCTCTTTTCTTCTGTTGTACAGAAATCTTTCTTTCATTATACTGTATTGTTCGCTTATAGTTTACTATTATTAACGCACGATGAGGGAAATACTTTTCCAACATAAATAAAGGTGCTAAGCAAATTCTGCCAGCACCTCATTGTGTTACTTTAGAATCAAACGGTCTATTCAGGTTTCAATGCCGCAATCGTGTGCATCAGCCTCTTTTTATTCAGCTGGTTCCACAACAGAGTTGCCGACTTCTACACCATCTTGCAATTCAATAACGAAAGCGGATTTGATAGGGTTGTGGTTCTCATCAAATGAGAATGTTCCCGTTACGCCTTCGAAATCTTTAGTTTCTGCTAAAGCATCTGTAATTGCTTGAGGATCTGTGCTGTCAGCAGTCGCGATTGCATCGAATACTAATTGTGCAGCATCGTAAGCCAAAGCTGCGAATGAATCTGCAGGTTTGCCGTACTCTGCTTCAAAAGCAGCCAAGAAGTCCTGTACTTTAGGGTCTTCGCTGTTCGGAGTGAAGTGGCTGGCGTAGAACACATTATCCACATTGTCGGCACCTGCCAATTCAACCAATGTTGAGTTAGCGAAGCCATCCGGTCCTAGGATCGGTTGAACGATGCCCATTTCGCGGGCTTGCTTGATGATCAATCCACCTTCTTCATAGTATCCAGGCAAGAAGATGACATCGTAATCCATTTGCTGAATGTTCGTCAGGATTGCTTTAAAGTCTGTATCGCCGGCTGTAAAGTTTTCTTCCGCAACGATTTCTCCAGTGAATGTTTCTTTGAACGCATCAGCCAAGCCGATTGCGTAGTCAGTCGAGTTGTCCACTAAGATGACAGCTTTTGTAGCTTGTAGATCTGTTTGAGCGAATTCAGCCAAAGCTTTACCTTGGAAAGAATCTTGGAAACATACGCGGAATACGTATTCCAAAACGGAATCGCCATCCATCGTTACGCCATCTCCTGTAGCAGCCGGAAGAATTGCGGGTACTGTTGCTCTTGTCACGGCTGGAGATTGTGCATTTGCTGCGCCTGTTGTAGCAGGTCCAAGAATTGCGACAACATTGTCTTCGGTAGCCAAACGAGTCGCAACCGATGTGGATTCTGAAGGCTCAGATTTATTATCGTAAGATACGTATTCAATCTCTTTACCCAACAAACCATCTGCAGCATTCTGTTCTGCCACGGCCATTTTGATCCCTTCGTTCATCAGTGTGCCGTATGCGCTCGCACCACCTGATAATTCGAAGTTACCACCCAATTTGATTGTATCGCTCTCTTCTGTTGTCGCACCATTGCCGCAAGCTGCAAGTACGAATACTGATGCTAAGCCCATCAAAAATTTCTTTTTCATCTAAATAATCCTCCCCGTCTCACTATATGTTAATAATTCGTTGCAATTCCAAAGAAAAGGCCCTCATCCTTCTCCTTAAAATTTAATGTCATTAGTATAGAATATTCTGACAATTTAAGCAACCTAAATTTGGTCTTTTTTGGCAAAAAGCGAATGTTCTTTTTTTACCCCACTCCAGAAAGGCGCTGTTGCAACAAATCAGATGAAATGGCTTGCCTGAAAAGGACATTTTCCGTCCAAAAATAGCCGCTCAATTATTCTCATTTTCCGGAAGGTCACTCTGAACAACACCGCAAATGGGCATGTATTATTTGCACAATAATGCGAAAATGACTTGATAAAAATCCAAAAATGCTTATGATTGAGATATTATTTCATTTTGAAAGGAAGTGCCGTACTTATAATGTTGCATTTGGATAAGGAGAAGTTCCGTGTAGGCATGCGTACGATCAAATCCGGCGTTGCTGTCGGTTTTTGTGTACTGCTGTTCAAACTTTTGGACAGGGGTTCTCCTATGTTGGCCGGTTTGGCCGCTGTCTTTGCGTTGCGTGAAGATTGTTCGCAATCACTCCATCACGGTATCCGTCGTGTCGGTGGCAATACGGTTGCCGGTATCTTGGGGGTCAGCTTGATTGCTGTCAAAGATTTTCTGGGACTGGATTTTTCTGTGGATTTCTTCGGAACGATCATCGCTGTCATCATCCTGATCACGGTCTGCAACATCTTGGACCTGTCAACGGCTATCGTCGGTGCAACCGCGACCTTCCTAGTTGTTTTCTACAATATAGATGATACCGAAAAGATCACCTACGCCATCCAAAGGGTACTGGACACATTCATCGGCACTTCCATCGCCATCGGAATCAACTACCTTTTGCCCGGTGCCCCCCAAACGCCAGCCGAAACCTGAGTATCTGCAGAAAAACGCGCAAGCCGCCATCCATTGGCAGCTTGCGCGTTTTATTTTCGTTCTATTCGACTGATTTGAGCGCTTCGATCATGTCCACCTGTTTCAGTTTGCGGTGCATGATCAACATGACGACGCTCGAGAACAACAGCGACAACAGGCCTGAATACAGGTAGCTGATTGGCATGATGGTTGGAGGGAACATCATGAAGTCGATTTCCACCATTTTGAGGACTACTGTGCTCAATATTTTCCCGAGAACAAAGCCGGACAAAATTCCCAATAAGGTCAAAATCAGCGACTCCCGGTAGATATACATGCTCACTTCCACATCATAGAATCCCAAAACTTTGATGGTCGACAACTCCCTGATCCGCTCCGATACGTTGATGTTCGTCAGACTGTACAGGACGACAAAAGCCAGGGCCGCTGCCGACACAATCAGTACCAGCGTGACAATGTCGAGGCTACCCAAGGTCTCGGCGAAGCTGCGATCGACTGAATTGATGAATGTCACCAAGGCAACTGCTTTTTCTCCCATCGCTTCGGATCCGAAACTCCGCTCCCAACTTTCCGGTTCATCGAACAGCAATAGATCGGTTGTCGGTTCCGCTGATTGGATGAAAATTTCTTCGTAAAGGGATGGCGTCAAGTAAACATAATGGTTGACGTAATTCTCAGTGACAGCTTGGATCGGAACCTGATAGGTCTGCATTTCATCATTGCGGATTTCGATGCTGTCCCCCGGTCCGACGCCAGCCAAATTCGCCAATTTTTCCGAGATGACGGCACCCTCATCCGTCAGAGCGATCGGCTCTTGCGTTTTCCGGTCGCGGAGGCTGACAAAATCATCCAGGTTTTCGGTCTCAAGCGGAGCAAAAACCGTAACGTTCTGCAGGTTTACTCCTTTTTTATCCAGTTTGTAGCTCTCCTGGACAACTTTGAGATGAGCGGTTATTTCAGGTGTCGCAGCGATCAGTTCATCGTAGGAGGCGATTTCTTCTTCGCTTGCTTCCGGACGCATCGCCGTGATTGCATTGTAGCGCATCACATCATTGAATTGTGTATCCGCCAATCCGGAAATGGAATTTTTGATGCCATATCCGGTCAGAATCAAGGCTGTACAGCCGGCAACACCCAGTATCGTCATCATATTGCGCGCTTTGTAGCGCAACAGGTTCCGAACCGTGATCTTAGAATTGAAGCTCAGGCGATCCCAAATGAACGTCACTCGTTCCAAAAGTACACGTTTGCCATTTTTTGGTGCTTTCGGCCGCATCATCGCAGCCGGATTTTCCCGGAGCGACGAATGGGCTGCCCAGGCTGCAGGTCCGATGGTGCACAGCAACGCGATTCCAATGGAAATCAGTGCATAGGATACGTAATAAGTGATCTTTACGGATGGCAAACTGTACATCGATCCGTAAGCATCAAAGATGACCGCAGGGAAAATGTTGTAACCAGCCACCAAACCGAGTGAGGTTCCCACGATGCAGGCGATCGCCGCATAAATCAAATATTTTTTGGCGATGTCGAAATCACTGTAACCGAGGCCTTTCAGCGTTCCCATCTGTTGGCGCTGTTCATCCACCATCCGGGCCATCGTCGTGAAGCTCACCAAGGCCGCAATCAGGAAGAAAAATACCGGAAAAATTTCTGCGATTGCGGAGATGCGGTCGGCGTTATCCCGGTATTCCTGATAGCCGGGATTGCCTGATCGGTCGGTCACGTAGTAGACCGGTTCGATCAGCTCTTCCAAAGCTTGTTTCGCTTCTTCAATCTGTCGTTGCCCATCGGCCAGCTCGATTTCTGCATCAGCGCGTTCAGCTGTGAAGGTGGCCACCCCCTCCTGATAGTCAGCTTCACCCTGCTGGATTTCCTGCCAAGCTTCCGCAAGGGCCTGTTCTCCAGTATTGCGTTGACTTTCCAATTCAGTCCAGCCGTTGTTGATCTGCGCCTGACCATCCTCCAGTTGCGTGAGCGCAGCTGCCAATCCCAATCGGCCGTTCTCCAAAGCAGTCCCTTGTTCGGCGAATTGGGCATCCGCGGCTGCGATCTGGGCTTCGGTATCGGCCATGAATGCAGCAATCTTTTCTTCCAGTAGTTGTTGCTGCTCCAGCAACTCTTCACCTTTAGCAGCCAGTTCGATACCTGCTTCCTCCAAGAGACGCTGTTCTTCCAACAGAGCGGCCTCTTCACTGGCCCGTTCCGCCTCGAAGGACGCAGCTGCGGCGATTAAGGCGGCTTGCCGGGTCTCCAGGTCGGCGCCTTGTTGCTCCAAAGCACTTTGTCGGATAGCCAAGTCCGCTTCGGCTTGCGCCAAGGCAGCCTGCTCTGCATCCAAAGTTATTTGCAGATCGGTCAATGCCGCCAGACGTTCCGCCACGCTCGGGTCCGTCTCCGGATCCAATCCAGCCAAAACTTCCCTTTCGGCATCGATAGCGGCTTGCCTCATGGAAAATTCCGCTTGCATGGTTGCTTTTTCCGTTTGGAAAGCTGTCATGTCAGCAGTGAGAATGGACAGGTCGTTCTGATAGGTTGCTGCGTCCATTTCCAGACTCGTCTGCTCCGCCAAAAGTAGTTCGCCTTTTGCCACTAAAGCAGTTGCCCTTTCCTGCAATTCCGCTCCTTCTGCCTCCAGAGCAGCTTTGGTTGCTTCAACTTCGGCTTGCCCGTCCAACAATGCTTGGGCCAAATCAGCGATTTCATTGCCTTCCGGTGTATCGGGCAGGATCGCCAGCAGCGCGTCCAAGGAATCCAGCGACGAAGCTTCCGGACCGGTCTGCCCTTGCAGCGATGCTTTCTGCGCTTCCCAGGCAGCTTTCGCATCATCGTAGAGCGCTTTGTTTTCGAGATAGGTCGCCAAACCTTCGCGATATTCGGCCATGCCAGCGTCGATTTCGGCTTGACTGGCCGTTAAGGTGTTCTCGGCTGCTGCGATTTCATCCAGAAACAACTGACGATTTTCCTCATAGGCTGCTGTGCCATCATCTAATTGTTGTCGGGCATCCTGAAGTTCCTGCTCGGCTTCTGCGAGCTTGTCCTTCCCTTCCTGCAGTTCATCTTCTGCATCCTTGATCTTCCGCTGCCCTTCAGCACGGATTTCGTTGATGCGCTCCAACGGTCTCCCGTTCAAAGCAAGCTCCACTTCATCTGCCAGGCTGTCCACCTGATCATCATAGCTGTCTGTGTAGCCGGTTTCCGCCTGTTCGGGAGCAATCGTCAGGTAAGCCTCCGTGTAGATGCTGCCGAGCAGGTCCGAGTCAGGCACGACGACAAAAGCATCCAGACTGCCTTTCCCGACGTTGGTGGAGCCACGCATGATCGTTTCGATGTACATCGGCGAATCCACGAAGCCGACGACCGTATATTCCTGTTCTTTCAAAGAAATACGCTTTTCTCTTTCCTCCTCACTAAAGTCCTCTTCGGATTCCTGACGGAAAGTGATCGTATCCCCGATCCGATAGGTATCAAACAGGTTCTGTTTCGCATCCAAGGCAATTTCTCCGCTAGTTTGCGGCAATCTGCCTTCGACTAGCGCGTATGCATTTACCGGATCCGCACCACTTTGCAATGGGAAAACTTTTACGAGAAAGTCACTGCCTTCCATTTCGATATCCACGGTTCGCATCGGATGGACACTCAAATCGACCGTTTCCTCCAAAATCGCGACGTCCTCATCCTCCAATCCGTAAGTGGACAACACCTTCAGGTCGTACAGGTTATTTTCTTCATAATACTGATTGGCGGTATCCAACATATCCGGTCCTGCCGCTTTGATGCCGGCAAAGAAGGCCACCCCCAAGGTGATGATGGCCAATAACGCGAGAAAGCGCGCCTTACTTTTGCCTATTTCAATCCAAATGTCTTTCCATAGAGCCTTCTTCTTCATCGTCTCCCCCTCCTACCATTCAATTTCTGATACGGGTTTGGGATTCGGGTTTTCATGGATTGCCCTTACTTTGGCATTGTTGATTTCGATGATCCGGTTTGCCATGGCTGCTATGGCTTGGTTATGCGTGATGACGATGACTGTCGTTCCGGTTTCGAGGCACGTATCCTGCAGTAATTTGAGGACCTGTTTGCCGGTTTCGTAATCCAGTGCCCCTGTCGGCTCGTCGCAGAGCAGCAGCTTGGGCTGTTTCGCCAAAGCACGAGCGATGGCGACACGTTGCTGTTCTCCTCCCGAGAGCTGAGCCGGAAAATTATCCATGCGTTCACCTAAGCCAACTTCACGCATGACCTCAGCCGCATCGCGGGCATGCGGGGAAATCTGCGAGGCGAGCTCGACATTCTCCTTCGCTGTCAGGTTAGGGACCAAGTTATAGAACTGAAAGACGAAACCGACATCCCGCCTTCTGTAAGTAGTCAAAGCTTTTGAAGTGAACTGAGAGATGTCCACCCCATCGATGCTGATGTGGCCTTCATCGGCATCATCCATTCCGCCGAGAATGTTCAGAACGGTGGATTTCCCGGCTCCACTCGGCCCCAATATCACCACAAATTCCCCTTCGTTGATGTCGAAGCTGATCTTGTCGTTGGCAGTGATCCGGGTCTCGCCCATCTGATAGAATTTGCTGACATTCTTTAAAGAAATGTACGCCATTATGTATCCCTTCATTTCTTGATTTGTATTTTGAGTCATTCAAACAAAAATTTTCCGCAATATAGTTATCTGTCAGAACACTTCTATCGTAAACAAAAGCACGGAGAAATGCAATCGGTTCCTTCCTGCTTGAGATAACACGCCGCAAACAAGTATACAAAAAACGACCCGGGAAACCAGAAGTTTCTCCTTAGGTCGTTTGAGTGCCTAACCCATACTACTCCACGATGTTGCTGGCTATTTTGTCCAACGTGCCTGGTCTGTCATGCAGATAGCCGTGCGGATAGCCCGCCAACATTCCTGCGACAGGAGTGAAGCCTTCCGGAATCTGGATTTTATCGCGGATCCCTTCAGCATCCAACGTGCCGTTCATCATGAGTCCCATCACGAAACAACTGCCCAACAGTTCTGCGGTTGCCTGTAAGTGCATGTTTTCCACGATTGCGGCTGCACTGGCGATGCTGCCTGGTTTAGCCGGTTCCTTGACGGAAACAACAAAAAATGCAGGAGCCCCGTACAGGGGGTCTTGGTCCGAATTGCCTGTCACTTCCTTCGCCGCCGATGTAATCGCTGCCAATATTTCCGGGTTTTTAATGACCGTGATATGGTAATCCTCAAATCGGCCGCGGCTGATCGGCGCATTTTGCCCAGCCTGCAGCATGAGTTCGATTTGCCCTTGCGATAGTTCAAACTTCTGGAAACTGCGTGTTGTTTGTCTTGTATGCATTACTTTCGTAAAATCCATTTCCATTTCCTCGCTTCCCAAAAAAAACTTCTCTCTATTGCCAGTATACTCTTTCAGTCACAAAAAAAGAACGGAAATCAAGACTTACAGAAAAATGATTCTGTATGACCGCTGCTTAGCTGTGCAGCAGTCAAAGCCCCGTTTCCGTTCAAGAGGGAGGGTTTCTTCTGTGGGTACAGAAGATGAAAAAAGAACGCTTATCTTTGGGTATGAACTCAGTATAGTCGTGATTTTTGAATATTTAATGAAGGAAAGCTTGTTTTTTTGCGATCATTCTGGGAAGAAAGCCGTTTTCAGATGGACATATCTGTGATAAAGTAAGTGCAGCAAAAGAACGGAGAATTTATACATTATGAAAACACGCATCATTATTGTCGGTGGAGGTTCGAGCGGTCTGATGGCGGCTTGTACGGCTGCCGAAGCAGGGGCTGAAGTAACGCTCCTCGAACAAAATCCAAGTCTCGGGAAAAAATTGCTGTTGACCGGCGGAGGACGCTGCAACGTCACCAACAACCGTCCCGAAGAGGAAATCATCCGGCATATTCCCGGAAACGGAAAATTCCTGCACAGCAGCTTTACCCAATTCAGCCAATATGACATCATGACCTTCTTTATCGAACGCGGGATCGCACTGAAGGAAGAGGATCACGGCCGGATGTTCCCTGTCACGGACAAAGCCAGGACCATCCTGGAAGCCTTTATCGAGGAACTGAAACGGCTGAACGTCCAGATCCGAACCAACATCAAAGTAGAACGAATCCTGATCGAAAACGGACAGGTAACGGGTGTCCTTCTGGAAGACGGCGAAATCCTGCCGGCCGACCGAATCATCCTGGCGACCGGAGGCAAGGCGCTGCCGCGCACTGGATCCAAGGGCGACGGCTACAAGTTCGCCAAAGCGGCTGGACACACCATCACGGAGCTGTACCCTACCGAAGCACCGATCACTTCCGATGCGGAGTTCATCCGTTCAAGCGAACTGAAGGGGCTGTCCTTGCGCAATGTTGCCCTCAGCATCAAAAATAAAAAAGGTAAAACGGTCGTGTCCCACCAGATGGACATGATCTTCACCCACTTCGGAGTGTCCGGTCCCGCCGCTTTGCGTTGTTCGATGTTTGTGCATCAGACAATGAAGCGCGATAAAACCGAGACCGTCACGATGTCCTTGGATGTCCTTCCTGAGCTTTCGTTGGGCGCTGTCGAACAGCAACTGCAGAAACTCATCAAGGCCCAACCGGAAAAGAGCATCAAAAATGGCTGGAAAGATCTGATGCCGGAGCGCTATCTGCTCTTCGGCTGCAGCCAATCGGCAATCGATCCACAGAAGTCCCTTAAGGAATTGACGCCGAAGGAAATCAAAGCTTTCGCCGACTTCTGTAAAAATTTCTCCTTCGAAGTGAACGGAACGCATCCTTTGGATAAAGCCTTTGTGACCGGAGGAGGGGTCTCCACGAAGGAAATCAATCCGAAGACGATGGAAAGCAAGTTGACGCGGGGCCTCTATTTCTGCGGAGAACTGATCGACTACAACGGCTACACAGGCGGCTATAACATTACCGGCGCCTTTGTTACAGGACACACTGCCGGCCAGCATGCCGCTGCGCAGCTGGACGAATAAAAAGTATCCATACGCAAAAAGAACGGAGCCACCTCGTTGTGAGTAAGCTCCGTTCTCTTTTTTATTTCGCCAATTTTCGGATGATGAAGACTTTCAGATAATCGCTGGTCTTGCTGCCTGCCGGAACAGCGAAATCGCTCGGCAGATGGAATGTTTCGAGTATGCGGTAACCGCAGCGGCTATTCTTGAAGGCTTGGGCGATATCCTGTTTGAAGTTCTTTTCCTTATAGTTGGCGGCATTTGAAGAAACAATCAGCGTACCATCCGGTGCGGTGATCTGGATCAGCTCCTCCAACAGTTGCGTGTAATCCTTTGTTACCGAGAAAGTGCGCTTCTTGGTGCGGGCAAAGCTCGGCGGATCGATGATGGTCACGTCATACTGCAACTCCTTGCGGATCGCATAGCGGATGAAATCGAAGACATCCATTACATAGATTTTTTGCTTCTCGTCATCCAGGTTGTTGACAGCGAATTGTTCTTTGGTCCGTTCCAACGAGCGGTTCGCAACATCGACACTCGTCGTTTCGACTGCCCCGCCCATGGCTGCGGCCACCGAGAAAGCACCCGTGTAGCTGAACGTGTTCAGGACCCGTTTACCCACCGCATACCGGTCCGTCAGAGCACCGCGTACATCGCGCTGATCCAGGAAAATGCCTGTCATCAGTCCATCGTCCAGATACGTCGCATAGTTGATGCCGTTCTCCTTCACAATCAGTGGCGTCGGGGCTTCCTCACCTGTGACGAAGCGGCTGATCAAGCCATCTTTTCGTTGGTAACGGAATTTTTCATAGATCCCTTTCGTTTCCGGGAAGACCGCTTGAAATGCAGCTGTAATGGCGGCTTGATAGCGAAAAATCCCTTCGCTGTACCAAGAAATCACCGCAAAGCCGTCATAATGATCGATGGTGACACCGGGGATGCCGTCCCCCTCGGCATTGAAAAGCCGATAGGTAGTCGTTTCAGGATCCGATTGAAGAACCGTACGCTTACGTTTTGCTTTTTCGAATTTGTTGTTGAAGAACGTCTCATTGAAACTATCCGCGGTATTCAACGAAAACACCCAACCGACACCTTTGTTCTGTTTCGCCAGATAAGCTTTTGCGACAAATGCGTGGCGGGAATCGACCAGCTCGACGATTTCACCTTCAGAAAAGATGAGCTCGTTCGGGAAATCTTCCATCTGCAGCAGAGGATTCCCTGCCTTGATTTTTTTTTCGCTTATTTGCGTAATTGTAATTTTTTTCATTGTTTACTTCCTTTATAGTCAATTATCCGTTTTGCACTACTGTGTTTTTTTGATGAGATCCAGATGCCGTAGCCGATTGCGGCTCCTAACGTATTGAAAAAGACATCATCGATATGCGTCACGCCCGTCTGAAAAATCAGTTGGAGAAACTCGATCATGCAAGAAAAAAGAAAGCCGATTGCCGTCACTTTGAGGAAACTGCATTTTTTCCTGAACTGGTAAGGTCCCATGTACCCAAGCGGCATAAACCAGACAACGTTCCCCCATGAATTATACCAAGCCGAAAACCCAGAATCCCCATAAAAGAGTTTGACCGTATCCACCAGCGGCAGCCAATGGATCGCAGACCAATCGATTTTATGATACTCTACTGTCCAGAATGTCTCGTCGTTGCGGAAAACCGTCAGTTGAAGCAGCAAAACGATGTAGATAAACAAAGCATGCAGCAATCCTTCCTTATATAAGGGGATTTTTTTCCCCGTCTTACGGTGTCTGTTAAGCAGATAGCCTGCCCTAAAGACCAACCAAATCAAATAATACAGAATGGTCTTGTCCAAGCTGGTGAAAACTAATTGTATGAGCGGAAAATGATTGACGGATGATTCCAGAGAAGCAGCCACCCACTCATACGGCCCTTGTAAAAATATCATAATCTATGCTCACCTTTGTCAGTTTTGTCCCTTTGATCAGATACATTGAAAGACCCATTTTCTCTAAAAATCCTGAAAAAAGCAACCGTTCTTGAGAAAAACTTAGGAAAATCTTTACGGGGCTTCAATTGACTATCAAAAGCATTCAGAATATAATGACACTAGCTCATTTTACATAAAATTCACAAACAACACATATTGCCCAAAAAATTCACATGAAATTTACATGTGTTCCAAAGATATCATAGGAGGTCTCTTTTTTGAAACAAAAATTAACTGAACGGTTGCAAACGCGATTCGGATTTTTCCTGTTCGCGGTCGTCCTCTTTTGGCTGAAGACCTATTTCGCTTACCACACAGCCTTTTCCTTAGGTGTTGACGGTTGGTTTCAACAGCTGATTCTCTTCATCAACCCGCTTGCCACGACTTTATTGATACTGGGGATTTCGCTATTCGTCAAAAATCCTAAAAAAGGCTATAGAAGTCTGATCGCCCTGTACCTGCTGAATTCGACCCTTTTGTTTGCAAACATCGTCTACTACCGGGAATTTACGGATTTCTTGACGATCAAGACCATTTTCGGTTCTGCCAACGCAACCAAAAACCTGGGTTCCGGCGTCATCGCCATGATGCAGCCAATCGACCTGTTCTATTGGATCGATGCTTTCGTCCTCGTCTACGTCTATAAGAAATTCGTCAGCAAAA
>NZ_JBSQPW010000034.1:0-32108 GCF_055118575.1 Trichococcus sp.
GTTTCACACGTTTGCAAAATGTTTCATGCACCTAAAATGATGGCCAGCTTCACGGGTTAGCCCTTCGGAAATTAGATAAATCTGACCCATTGCGCTCTAGGATGCTCATTCAGGGCCAGATTTCCTAAATTTCTTTCAGGGCTGAACGAACC
This sequence comes from Trichococcus sp., assembly GCF_055118575.1. Lineage (NCBI taxonomy): Bacteria > Bacillati > Bacillota > Bacilli > Lactobacillales > Carnobacteriaceae > Trichococcus > Trichococcus sp. Next base: position 153 of record NZ_JBSQPW010000034.1, read on the forward strand.
CGTTCAGCTTTTCTTATATTGGGCTGATGTTGGAGGATGTGTTTACTATGAAAGGAAGAGCGCGTAAGAATCTTACAATCTGCCTTCAGCTCCGGTGAAGCGTTGTCTCGCCGGAGGTCGTCGGTAGCCGATTCTGTGATCTCCGACGAAACCACCTTTGCGGGAGAACGCGCGTATAATTTGGCTAAACTCCGGCAAGTCGCCCTTCGCCGGAGAAGAATGGTAAAATATCCAAACCGAGGAACAAGTAAGGCTGCTTTGCAAGCGGTCCTCTTAAAATTTTGATAATTTCCGGTTAATCATAGGAATTCCAGCGGGTTTTTGTTAAAATAAAAAGAGTTACGATAAAGTGAGGGATAAAGCATGGCTCTATTCAAGAGTGAGAATCCAAAAACAGAATTGCCCTTTGATGAGAACGGCATCGTTCCAGCCCATGTCGCCATCATCATGGACGGAAACGGCCGCTGGGCCAAGAAAAAATTTATGCCACGGGTCTACGGACATAAAGAAGGCATGAATACCGTGAAAAGGATAGCTATAGAAGCAAGTCGCCTGAATATAAAGGTGTTGACTCTGTACGCCTTCTCGACGGAAAACTGGAAACGTCCGACTGACGAAGTCAATTTTTTGATGGGTTTGCCCATCGATTTTTTTGATGTGTTCATGCCGGAATTGATGGAGAACAATATCAAAGTGACGACTATCGGCTGGATCGATCAATTGCCCGAGAAGACACTGAAAGTCGTGGAGAATGCGATTGAAAAAACAAAAGACAATACCGGTTTGATTTTGAATTTCGCTTTGAACTATGGATCCCGGGCTGAAATACTTCAGGCGACTAAAATGATTGCACGCGATGTCGAAGCGGGAACACTCTCGGCGGATGCAATCACCGATGAAGTGTTCGCTGGCTATCTGTTCACAAGCGGATTGGGTAATTTGCAGGATCCCGACTTGCTGATCCGCACCAGTGGGGAAATCCGTCTCAGCAACTTTTTGCTTTGGCAGGCTGCATACAGTGAAATGTACTTCACGGAAGAATTTTGGCCTGATTTTTCAACTGCCAGCCTGCAGGCGGCTTTAGCTGAATATCAGCATCGCAATCGTCGCTTCGGCGGCATATAGGGGGATACATATGAAGACAAGAGTTATCACAGGCTTAGTGGCTGCTGCCGTTTTTATCCCATTCCTATGGTTTGGGGGACTGCCGCTGCAATTGCTCATGACAGCAATCGGTTTGATTGCAGTCCAAGAATTATTGAAAATGAAAAAACTCTCGATTTTCAGCATGGAGGGTATCATCACTGCTATGGCGACCGTCCTTTTGATGTTGCCGGAATCCTATCTGCACTTTATCCCTGACGGCATTGATGCGATGCTTTTGATTTATTTGGAAGCATTGATCCTGTTCGTGTTTACAGTGTTCTCAAGAAATGATTTCACATTTGACGATGCAGCAGCTTCCGTTTTGACTTCCCTTTATGTGGGGAGAGGATTCTATTATTTCATGCAAACAAGACAAATCGGCTTTTGGATGGTGCTCTTGGTGTTGTTCATCATCTGGGGGACGGATATAGGCGCATATATGATCGGGAGAAAAATAGGCAAAAACAAATTGGCTCCGGCAATCAGCCCCAACAAAACAATCGAAGGGTCCGTCGGCGGCTCAATCGCTGCAGTGCTGATCGCCATCGTGTTTTTTCATTACTACAATCCGTTGGACCTGTCGATGGGACTGCAGATTATGCTAGCTGTCCTGCTTTCGGTCTGCGGTCAGATGGGTGATCTGGTTGAATCGGCTTTCAAACGCTATTTTGGTGTCAAGGATGCCGGGAAAATATTGCCCGGACATGGCGGTATGCTCGATCGATTCGACAGCACGCTCTTTGTGATGCCGGTGTTCCATATTTTTCTGCATTTCATATTTTAGCAAAGCGCTGACAAGATAAAGAAAGGGAGGGATTACATGTTTCAGACAATCATTACGTTCATTATTGTGTTCAGCATCTTAGTGATCATCCATGAATTCGGTCATTTCTATTTCGCGAAGAAAGCCGGCATTTTGGTTCGAGAATTCGCAATCGGCATGGGACCGAAAATCTTCTCTCATCGCAAAAATGGAACGACCTATACGATCCGGATGCTGCCCATCGGTGGTTATGTGCGGATGGCTGGCATCGGGGATGAAGACACCGAGTTGAAACCCGGAATGCCCCTTAACATATCCCTTGACGAGGCCCAACAGGTCACTCAAATAGATTTAAGCAACAAACAGCATTTGCATGCTGTTCCAATCGAATTGCTGGAGGCAGATCTGGAACAGGCGCTCTTCATAAAAGGGATCATCCCTGGAAGTTCGGAACCCGTTACCTATGAAGTCAAACGCGACGCGACAATCATCGAAACCGACGGAACCGAAGTTCAGATCGCTCCTATCGATGTCCAATATCAATCAGCTCCTTTGCTGAAAAGGATGATGACGAACTTCGCGGGCCCGATGAATAATTTCATTTTGGGTATCGCCGTGTTCATCACGATTGCATTCATGCAAGGCGGCGTTATGGTCAATGATAACCGGTTGGGGGAAATCCAACCGGATAGCCCTGCGGAGGCAGCCGGATTGCGGGCGGATGATGAAGTACTGGCTGTGGAGGGTGAAGAAATCGAAGATTGGACGGAGCTGGTTTCGTCCATCCAGGCTAATCCCGGGAACGAAATTACACTTACAGTCGTGAGAGATGGCCAGGAAGCTCGTGATATCCTCATCATTCCTGAAACGAAATCCGATGAACAAGGCAATGATTATGGCTTGATCGGTGTTGCTCCGCCTATGGATCGCACCTTGATGGCAAAGATCAGTTACGGATTCGAAGAATTCTGGATGATAGCCACCTCCATTTTCGGATTGGTATTCGCCATGTTCAGGACCGGTTTCCAAGCTGATTCATTCGGCGGCCCTGTCGCCATCTATGCTGCTACCGAACAAGTCGTTGACTATGGCTTTCTGAGCGTGCTCAGTTTCCTGGCCTACTTGAGCATCAACCTTGGCGTCGTGAATCTGTTGCCGATTCCGGCATTGGATGGCGGGAAACTGTTGCTGAACGTAGTGGAAGGAATCAGAGGCAAGCCGCTGGATCCGGAGAAGGAAGGCATCATCACAGCTATCGGAATGGGACTTCTGTTGCTGCTGATGGTCATCGTCACTTGGAATGATATCCAAAGATTTTTCTTTGGTCAGTGAAAAGGAAAATAATAAGAAGATTCAAAGAAAGGAAATTTCATTCTTTGGATCTTTTTGTTTGTTAGTTGAGAAGGAGCGATCAAATGGCATTATCGAAACATGAATTGTTCCAACAGATGCTGGAACAGATAAATCTGCATCACAAGCCGGAGTACCTGCCGTATTTTGAAAACGGGGAAATTGAACGGGTCATTGTGCATAAAAAATCCAAATTATGGTCATTCCAGTTCGTTTTTGATAACGTCCTGCCTTTCGAAGTGTTCAATGCTTTAATGAGTCATATGAAAATCAAATTCCAATCCATCGCCGCGATCGATTTTCAGATCAAAACAAGGAAACCGATTTTGACGAACGAAAGCATCCTGGATTATTGGGAAACTGTCGTCCAACGGAGCAACATATCCTCTCCATTGGTTCAGAGTCTGTTTGCGAAGCATACGCCCGTTGTCCTGAACAGTAAAGTCGTGATCAGTGTTGAAAACGAGATAACCAAAAACCATTTGGCGGATAACTATTTATCCGTTATCCAACAAAACTATCTGGTGCTAGGATTTCCGAGTTTCCAGATCACAATCGAAGTGGACGAGGAAGCCTCCGAGGCCAGAATGGCACAATATTTAGCAAGGAAACAAGAGCAGGATGAAATGTTGGTCAAGCAAGCTGAAGAAGCCATCAAGCAGAACCAACAAGACAGACAGCGCATTGACGGCTCACAATCGAAAGCCGGCAACAATGGCCCCTTGCTGATCGGTAGACAAATTTCCGGCAAGGAAGAAATCAAACAGATGGCTTCGATCACCGAAGAAGAGCGCTCCGTAGTCATTGAAGGCTATATTTTTGACAGTGAAATCCGTGAACTGCGCTCCGGCCGGAAACTGCTCGTATTCAAAATGACGGATTACACTTCTTCGTTTTCGGTCAAACTGTTCTCGTCGAATGAAACAGATGAACAAAACTTCGAACTGGTCAAAAAAGGCATCTGGGTTCGTGTACGCGGAAGTGTCCAAGAAGACACCTTCATGCGTGATTTGGTCGTGAATGGCCGTGACGTTAATGAGGTCGCACATGCGGAACGGAAAGATCGTGCGCCCGAAGACGAAAAAAGGGTCGAATTGCATCTTCATTCAAATATGAGTCAGATGGATGCCACTAACGGAATCGGCGATTTTGTCAAACAAGCAGCCAAATGGGGTCACAAAGCCATCGCGCTGACTGATCATGCAGCCGCGCAAGCATATCCGGATGCCCATGCAGCCGGAAAAGCGAATAACGTGAAAATATTGTACGGAATTGAAGCATACGTCGTCGATGACGGTGTTCCGATAGCCTATAATCCGGTCCATGAAGATCTCAGTGAAGCGACATATGTCGTATTCGACGTGGAAACGACAGGCTTGTCGGCAGTGTACGATACGATTATCGAGCTGGCAGCTGTAAAAATGTACAAAGGAAATGTCATCGAGACATTCGAAGAATTCATCAATCCGGGCCACCCCTTATCGCAGACGACCATCCAATTGACCGGCATAACCGATGACATGGTGCGCGACTCTAAGCCGGAAAAAACGGTACTCGAGGAATTCGCTGCATTTGCGGAGGGAACGATTCTCGTAGCCCATAACGCCAGTTTTGACATGGGCTTCCTGAACAACAGCTACGAACGCTATGGCATGGCCGAGGCACCACAACCGGTGATCGATACCTTGGAGATGTCCCGTTTCTTGCATCCGCAATTGAAATCCCATCGTTTGAACACGTTGGCGAAACGTTATGGCGTTGGCTTGGAACAGCATCACCGGGCTGTTTACGATTCCGAAACGACCGGGGCGCTCTGTTGGATATTCCTGAAGGAAGCCCGCGAGGAGCACAACATCCTGTTTCATGATGAACTCAACAAATTCATTGGCGGCGGCGATTCATACAAACGAGCTCGGCCGTTCCATGTAACGATATTGGCAAAAAATCAGGACGGGCTGAAAGATCTCTTCAAAATCATTTCTGCTTCGAATATCGATTACTATTACCGGACACCGCGCCTTCCGCGCAGCGTGCTGCAAGCGTCCCGTGAGAACCTGCTGATCGGTTCCGCCTGCAGTGAAGGCGAAATTTTTGAAGCGATGATGCAAAAAGGGGCGGAAGTAGCGAAAGTGAAAGCCAAGTTCTATGATTACATCGAAGTCATGCCGAAAGAAGTTTATGCTCCGCTCATCACGAAGGAACTGGTGAAGAACGAAAGCGATCTGGAAGAAATCATCACTCAGATTGTTGCCATTGGCGATGAATTGGGCAAAACAGTCGTCGCAACCGGGAATGTGCATTATCTGAACAAAGAGGACGCCATCTACCGGGAAATTTTGATCGGCTCCTTGAAAGTGAACCAAGGAAAAGTCCTGCATCTTCCGGAAGCCCATTTCCGGACGACGGATGAGATGCTGGACTGCTTCTCCTTCCTCGGCAAAGAAAAAGCCAAGGAAATTGTTGTCTATAATTCCCAGAAAATCGCTGACAGCATTGAAATGATCGTTCCGATCAAGGATCAGTTGTACACGCCGAATATGGAGGGGGCAAATGAGGAAATCACGCGGCTCTCTTATGATGAAGCCAAACGTCTCTACGGAGAAGAACTCCCTGAACTGGTCGAAAAAAGGTTGGAGAAAGAGCTCAATTCGATCATCGGCAACGGCTTCTCGGTCATCTATCTGATTTCCCAAAAACTGGTGCTGAAAAGCAATCAGGACGGCTATCTGGTTGGATCCAGGGGCTCGGTAGGCTCAAGTTTTGTTGCCACCATGACCGGAATAACGGAGGTCAACCCACTGCCGCCGCATTACCGCTGTCCGGAATGCAAATATTCCTATTTCTATGAAGACGGTTCGATTGGTTCCGGATATGACCTCGAGAAAAAAGATTGTCCGAAATGCGGAACGGATATGGATCGCGACGGACACGATATCCCGTTCGAAACGTTCCTTGGTTTCTACGGAGACAAAGTACCCGATATCGACTTGAACTTCTCCGGTGAATACCAAGCGCAAGCGCACGCTTACACGAAAGAGCTTTTCGGTGAAGAATATGTCTACCGCGCCGGAACAATCGGCACGGTTGCGGACAAAACGGCCTATGGTTATGTGAAAGCCTATGAACGGGACCACAATTTCAGATTTTCCTCTGCAGAAATCGACAGATTGGCCAAGGGCTGTACCGGCGTTAAGCGGACGACCGGGCAACATCCCGGTGGTATCATTGTTATTCCGGACTATATGGATGTCTATGATTTCACGCCTATCCAATTTCCGGCGGATGCACAGGATTCCGAGTGGAAAACGACCCACTTTGATTTCCATTCCATTCATGATAATGTATTGAAATTGGATATACTTGGACACGATGATCCGACTGTTATCCGGATGCTGCAGGATCTTTCGGGGATGGACCCTCAGACGATTCCACCGAATGATCCGGACGTCATGACCATATTCGGCAGCACAGATGTACTGGGTGTCACGCCAGAGCAAATTTTCAGCAAAACCGGAACACTGGGAATTCCGGAATTCGGCACGCGTTTTGTCCGGGGGATGCTGGAGCAGACGAGCCCGAACACCTTTGCGGAATTGCTTCAGATTTCGGGGCTTTCCCACGGGACGGACGTCTACCTGGGCAATGCCGAAACGCTCATCCGTGAAAACAACATCCCCTTAGCGAAAGTTATCGGCTGTCGTGATGATATTATGGTTTATCTGATCCACCATGGAATGGATGACGGTCTGGCCTTCAAAATCATGGAGAGTGTCCGTAAAGGCAAAGGGATCCCGGATGATTGGCAGGCAGAGATGCGGGCGAAGGAAATTCCCGAATGGTATATCCAATCGTGCCTGAAGATCAAATATATGTTCCCAAAAGCCCACGCGGCGGCATATGTGTTGATGGCTTTGCGCGTTGCGTATTTCAAAGTGCATCAACCAATCCTCTATTACTGTGCATTCTTTTCGGTGCGCGCGCAGGATTTCGATTTGGTCGCGATGACGCAAGGAAAAGAAATGATCAAGACCCGTATGAAAGAAATCATGGATAAGGGATTGGAAGCTTCGGTCAAGGAAAAGAATTTGCTGACGGTATTGGAGTTGGCGAATGAGATGGTCGAACGCGGCTTCACCTTCAAGATGGTCGATCTCGAGAAATCGCATGCGAAGAACTTTGTTATTGAAGGGGATACGCTGATTGCGCCGTTCCGTGCCATTCAAGGGCTAGGAGAAAACGTGGCAAACCAAATTGTTCAAGCGAGGGAAGATCAGCCGTTTCTGTCAAAAGAGGATTTAGCGACGAGGGGGAAGGTTTCGAAAACGATCATCGATTACATGAATGAAAATGGAGTGTTGAAAAACTTACCGGACGAAAATCAACTTTCTTTATTTGATTTTTAGGAGAAGGCTATTCCAAAGCCTTTAGATTGGTAAGTCCTTGCATTTACTGACACAATGGTGTATGATTATATAAGAATAAGTCGTCGGATGGAGTGAGCGGAAACGCTCACTCTTTTTACGCAGTCAGCCAATGAATGACGGTGGTATAGGATTGATAAAGGAGGATTTCTGTGAGTCGTGTAGTAGATGAAGTTCGAGTAGTGGTTCAGCCAATAGTTGATGAACAGAATTTAGAATTAGTGGATATGGAATTTTTGAAGGAAGGGAAGAACTGGTTTCTCAGAATCTATATTGATAAGCCAGGCGGCATCGATATCGAAGAGTGTGCATTGATCAGCGAAAAAGTCAGTGAAGCATTGGATGCCATCGAGCCGGATCCGATCCCTCAGGCGTATTTCCTGGAGGTGTCCTCGCCAGGCGCAGAGCGTCCATTAAAGACTGAAGCAGATATGCAGAATGCCATCGGTAAGTACGTGCATCTGTCCTTCTATCAGGCGATCGATGGAGAAAAATTCTACGAAGGAACGTTGAAGGAAATTAACGATGAATCCGTCGTATTGACGATCAGAATCAAAACCAGAACAAAAGATATAGAAATCGAAAGAAAACAGATCGCAAACGCAAGATTGGCTATCCAATTTTAATCATTTTTTGAGATAGGAGTGAACGAGTAATATGAGCAAAGAAATGTTAAGTGCTCTTGAAGTGTTGGAAAAAGACAAAGGTATTTCAAAAGAGATTGTCATCAGTGCGCTGGAAGCTGCGCTTGTGTCTGCATACAAACGCAATTATGGACAAGCCCAAAACGTCGAAGTGGAATTCGATACGAAAAAAGGGGATATCCATGTCTACGCTGTCAAAGAAGTAGTGGATATGGTATTCGATTCGACTTTGGAAGTAAGTTTGGAGGATGCTCTGCAGATCAATAAGGCTTACGAATTAGGCGACAAGATCCGTTTTGAGGTCACTCCTAAGGATTTCGGACGGATTGCTGCCCAGACAGCCAAACAGGTCATCATGCAACGTATCCGTGAAGCGGAGCGCAGCATCGTCTACAATCAATTCATCGCTTATGAAAATGACATTTTGACGGGCGTTGTCGAAAGAATGGACAGCCGTTACATTTATGTTAGCCTAGGCAAAATTGAAGCAGTCTTGTCCAAGCAGGAGCAGATTCCGAATGAAACGTTCCAACCGCACGACCGCATCAAAGTCTACGTCACAAAAGTCGAAAACACTTCAAAAGGACCGCAAGTTTTTGTCAGCCGCAGTCATCCCGACCTGCTGAAGAGATTGTTTGAACAAGAAGTTCCTGAAATCTTCGATGGCGTAGTCGAAATCGTTTCGATCGCACGTGAAGCCGGTGATCGTTCAAAAGTTGCCGTGCGTTCCCGCGATAAGAACGTAGATCCTGTAGGGACTTGCGTAGGACCAAGAGGCCAACGTGTCCAAGCGATCGTCAACGAATTGCGCGGAGAAAACATGGATATCGTCGAATGGAATGAAGATCCGTCAATCTATATCGGAAATGCGTTGAATCCGGCACAAGTCGTGAATGTGGATTTCCATCAAGCAGATGGCAGCTGCACAGTCATCGTTCCGGATTACCAATTGTCCCTGGCAATCGGTAAAAAAGGTCAAAATGCGCGCTTAGCTGCCAAATTGACAGGCTATAAAATCGATATCAAGTCCGAAACGGAGTATAATAAGTTATTGATGGAGTCTGGTGCTCAAAAAGTAGCATCCGATGAAGAAGATGCTGATACGCTTCATTCTTTCGCCGGCTTGGATAAGATTTTCACGGCTGAAGAAGTCGCTGATGACATCTCGGTCCCAGCGGAAGATACGGATTATACGGAAGAATACGAGAACGATGAAAAAATCCTTGATCCTGAAGATGTAGAGCAACTGATCTCGGAAGTCGAGACAGATCCGGAGCAAAGCTATGATGAGTTAGCAGAGGACTTTCAAGACTAATCAGTGAGGTGAAAGTTTATGAAGACAAGAAAAATTCCGATGAGGAAATGTGTCGTCTCCAATGAGATGAAACCAAAAAAAGAGTTGGTCCGCATCGTAAAAAATCAAGCGGGTGAAATTGCCATTGACCCTACCGGCCGCATGAATGGCCGTGGAGCCTATGTCTCTTTGGAACCCGCATTGGTGCAGAAGGCTTGGAAACAGCACATTTTGGACAAGCACCTTGAGATCGCCATCAGTGATGCGTTCTATCAGGAGTTATTCGATTATGTCGAACACCAGAAAGCAAGGAGCTTATTATGACACCTGAAGACAAGATGTTGAATTTGCTGGGCTTGGCATTGCGCGCCGGCAAATTGATCACAGGTGAAGAAATGACCATCAAGTCCATCCAAAAAAATGAAGCGGTCTTCGTCCTATGTGCGACGGACTGCAGTAACAACACCAAAGAAAAATTAGAAAACAAATGCCGCTATTATGAAGTCCCGTTCCTGGTGCATTTCACTTCGGAACAAATCAGTCAAGCAATAGGCAAGTCCCGTTCCATTTGCGCCTTGACTGATAGAGGATTCGCTAAAAGTTTCATGCGGCTGAAAGGAACAAAGTAATGAGATAAGGGAAGGTGATGACATGGAAAAAAAACGTGTCTACGAGTATGCAAAAGAACACAAGGTATCAAGCAAAACGGTGTTGGATAAAGCAAAACAATTGGGGATCGATTATCATAGCCATATGTCAACCATGGAAGACGGAGACATCAAAAAATTGAATCAGTCCATCTCTTCCGCTGCTGGAAATCAGGTTGCCAAGCCAAGTGCACCGCAGTCCAATGCGACACAGAAAAAGCAACCAGCAGAAAACAAAAAGGCGCCTGCAACAGGAACACATAAACCTACTGATAAGAGTGAACTGAGGAAAAACACAGACATGAAAAATAAACCATTGCATCCTTCTTCGAATCAGAAAAACGGTTCCGAAAATAAAGGACAAACAAGAACTACTGCAGAAAAGAATACAAATCGGCCGGCGCAAGCCACAAGCCAACCTGGACAAAATCGTCCAAATACTAAAATGAATCGAGTTGACTCTGTTTCGCCAAACAAATCAAACAACAAACCAGTGCAGAAAACTGCAAACACGAATACTACCACTAATGCGCCAGCCAAATCAAACCGTCCAGCATACGGTCAAAATTCAGGCGGATCCAATCAGCGTAATCAAGGTCGCGGCAACAATCCTTACAACAAAAACAAACGCTCTAAATTCAAAAAAGGCACGACTAAGCAAGGACCGGCAGTGCCACCGCGCAAATTCCGTGAGTTACCTGAAACATTTGTCTACACAGATGGCATGAATGTAATGGAAGTTGCCAAAAAGTTGCATCGTGAACCAGCAGAAATCATCAAAAAGTTATTCCTGATGGGTATCATGGTTACGCAAAACCAAGCACTAGGAAAAGACGCTTTGGAATTATTGGCTGCTGATTATGGAATCGAAGCCGAAGAAAAAATCGTGCAGGATATTTCCGATCTGGACAGCTATTTCGAAGTGGAAGAAAATCCGGATGAATTGGTTGCAAGACCACCTGTTGTCACAATCATGGGACACGTCGATCACGGTAAAACGACACTTTTGGATTCACTGCGCAACACGAACGTGATCCAAACCGAAGCAGGCGGAATCACGCAGCATATCGGAGCTTATCAGGTCAAAATCGACGGTAAGCCGATCACTTTCCTTGATACGCCAGGACATGCTGCATTCACGACCATGCGCGCACGCGGAGCGGATGTCACAGACATCACGATTATTGTTGTCGCAGCTGACGATGGTGTGATGCCGCAAACAATCGAAGCCATCAACCATGCGAAAGCGGCTGATGTTCCTATCATTGTTGCCGTAAACAAAATCGACAAACCGACAGCAAATCCGGATCGCGTCATGCAGGAACTGTCCGATCAAGGATTGGTTCCTGAGGCTTGGGGCGGCGAAACAATTTTCGTCAACATCTCGGCCAAGTTCGGACAAGGGATTGATGAATTGTTGGAAATGATCCTGTTGGTTGCTGAAGTACAGGAACTGAAAGCTAATCCGAATCGTTTAGCGATCGGTTCTGTAATTGAAGCCCGCTTGGATAAATCCAAAGGCCCGATTGCTACCGTACTGGTGCAGGCAGGCACTTTGAAAATCGGGGATCCGATCGTAGTCGGAAATACGCATGGCCGCGTTCGTGTAATGACAAACGATCAAGGCAGACGTGTAAAAACAGCTGGACCTGCAATGCCGGTCGAAATCACAGGTTTGAATGCAGCACCACAAGCCGGGGACCATTTTGTTGTCTTTGAAGATGAGAAAACAGCGCGTCAAGCTGGTGAAGAACGTGCGAAACGTGCCCTTATGGAACAACGTTCAACGCAGAACCGCGTGACCCTGGACAACTTGTTCTCCAGCTTGAAAGACGGAGAGCTTAAGGAAGTCAATGTCATCATCAAAGCTGACGTGCAAGGTTCGGTTGAAGCACTGGCAGCGAGCTTGCAAAAAATCGAAGTTGAAGGTGTGCGCGTAAAAATCGTTCACTCAGCAGCAGGAGCAATCAACGAGAGTGACGTTACCTTGGCTGCAGCCAGCAACGCGATCATGATCGGTTTCAACGTTCGTCCGACTCCTCAAGCGAAGATCCAAGCAGAGAGCGAAAATGTGGACATCCGTCTGCACCGAATCATCTACAATGCCATTGATGAAATCGAAACAGCGATGAAAGGTATGCTGGATCCTGAATTCGAAGAGCAAGTAACTGGTCAAGCGCTTATCCGTGAGACTTACAAAGTATCTAAAGTCGGAACAATCGGCGGCGCGTTCGTAACGGATGGCTACATCTCAAGAAACAGCAGCATCCGTATCATCCGTGACAATATCGTCATTTTTGACGGCAAACTTGCCAGCCTGAAGCGATTCAAGGATGATGCCAAAGAAGTTAAAAAAGGCTTCGAATGTGGTGTTATGATTGAAGATTACAACGATATCCGCATCGATGACGTCATCGAAGCGTACCATATGGTGGAAATCAAGAAATAAAATGCCACAACAATCGAGCTATTGAGAGGTGAACCGAAATGGCTAATTTCAGAGCCGGAAGAATAAGACAAGAAATACAACGCGAAGTGAATGACATCTTGGCTAAACGTGTAAAAGATCCGCGGGTTGCGAACGTAAATATTACCGATGTGGAAATCACAGGAGATTTGCAGCAAGCAACCATCTATTACAGTACATTGTCGGAACTTGCCAGCGATCGCGAAAAAACGCAACAAGGTTTGGATAAGGCAACTGGCCTTGTCCGCAAAGAGCTTGGGACGCGTCTGTCACTTTACAAGACACCAGAATTGATTTTCAAAAGAGACGAATCGGTGGCTTACGGCAGCAAAATCGATGAATTGATCCGCAAGATGCACGAGGATGAAAAGAAATAAATTCTAATTTGCGCAAAAAAAGGCAGGCACAATGATCGCTATGATCGTTGTGCCTGCCTTTTTTGCATCAATGATCGCAATCCAGCACTTAAAGGCGAATAAAATTGCCTATATTGAATTTTTGCGCTCGAAATGACCCGGACTGTGTACTTACTGACTATAAGTGCTCAGGGATCAAATATATTGGCTTTTGTCTGCATTTCATTCCGAGCAGGCAGCCCTGCTTCGATGTAGATGGCTTGCTTGCCCATCTATTCCCATGCAGAGATGAAGTTCTGCCGATCGATTTCCTGGTCCTTTTGTCCATAAGGACTGTTTATGAACAGACTGTCAGCATCGTAACCGACGACCACCACGCTGTGCATGATGTAGCTGATGTTGACCGGACCTGTCGGCGTTTGCCAGACCTCCAGTTCCTCATCAGGTGAAAAAGTGGTCGTCGTGACGACCCAAACAGGATAGCCCTGATCCAAGGCAGCGATAACTGAATCAAATTCCTGCCCGCTGATATCCTTCACGCGATTGGATGGGATGTATTCGGATGCCAAGACCGCGATGGGGCCATGGTAGACGCAAAAACCGTAGTCCGTCCCGGTCACATCGCCGACAAAAGCTTTGTTCGGGTTGCCGTGCAGCCCGTTTTCGTAGTAGATCGGAACGACCGGAAATTTGTCCGCAAGCTTGTCCGCAAGCTCGTTTTTCGTGACCATGATCCCGTTGTACTGCAGAATCATCGCAAGCGAAGTGACTTCGCAGCCGAGCAGCAGGGCCGGCGGATCCAACTGATTCAGGAGCGGCACATCCAACCGCACCTCATCGGCAGGTCCGGGTTGAATGATTGTGCCGGATTCGGCGGTCGCAATTTCGCCCTCTTCGGGTTCCATGCGGATGAGACTCAGAGGCAGCAGAGTGAGTAAAATGCCAGAAAACAGTGTGAAATTGAACATGCCCATTCTCATCATGATCCTCCTTAACCGGAATGGCTGGCTGCGCTTATGCATATGCTTTACGCCTACATTTTAGCATATTCCGTGTTCCGGGACGATTGGAACGTCCCGATGCAACAGCGTGACAATAAATCAAACAGGCTATTCGACTGGCGGATGGGCCAGGATCTATAAAAAGTCGATTCGAATGGCTAAAAAGGATTGACCTGGCTGATCTTTTTTGGCGATAATGAAAGAAGCCAGCTTGAGGATAAATGGACAACAATAATGTTGCCTGATGGAGGAAAAATATGATTTGGAGCAAAATGAAGCCGCAGCTGGAAAATTTCCTAGCGCCTGCATTGGCGGACAGAGTGGGGTACCTATCCACCAGCTACCGTTATTCACCTGATAAAAACGGAAAGTGCTGCATAGCCGTGGACAAAAAAAAATATTCAACATGAAGGACGGGACGACTGGGATGAAATGGTACCAGTCGGAACAGGATATCAAGAATGATCCCGCCATCGTGATTCCGCTCAGCGATGCCGAAATTGAGCTCATCAGGAAAGGAACCGGCGGAAAAGTGCCGGAAGAGCGCTTGGCAGTGATTGCCAGGGACCGCAAACTTTTGGCCTATGCCAAGGAAACGATGGCTGCCCAGATAGCCTTGAGCAAATCCGATTTCTACAAAACAGCAGAAGTTTATTTGAATCAGCCCGTCGAAGCCAGTCTCGCAAGCACGGATATCCTGCTGAATTGCTTGGCCCTGCTGGATAAGCGCGTCGGCAAAAAACGGATCCTGGATATGGAGCAAGCCATCAAAATGAAGCACCCGATTGTTCAGTATTTCCATGGATTGAGGCGCAATCTGCTCTAGAGGCACCCACGGGAATACACACCTCCGGATGCAAAAACGGAACCGTTCAGGACAATGACCTGGGCGGTTCCGTTTTTGTGTTTTATAGTGAAATCTAAAGATTATCTTCAAGCACCCATTGTGCCCGTTTCTTTTCGAACCTTTGGTAGATGCTGCTGCCGAGGAGCCCGAACAGAATCGGTCCAATGAGCAGCAACAAGGATTGGACATATTCGCCGGTATGGAACGGCTGATAGACCTGGAATGTGATGGCAATCAAGGTAGCCGTGCAGACACTCAGCGAGCATAGGTACCCTTGCCAATGGGACGGAATCAGTGAATGCTTCAGCAGTCCAGGGTTCTTGATGCGATAGAACGGATAACTTGCGGCCACAACGAAATACGGAATTGCGCGGGCTACGTTTGTCATATAGGTCAATTGATTGAATAAAGCGCCTAAAATGCTACTATTTAAAGACAACCCGATGATGCACACGGATACAACCGCTGCTTGGATCCAAAGCGCTGTTTGTGGCATTTGCTTTTGGTTGATTTTTGTCAGGAATTGTGGCCAAATCTCCTTCGGTGTTCCCTGAATCAAACTTTTTAATGGTGTATAGGTGATGGATGACAACAACCCAATATAGGCTACAAACAACGTGAAGGCAGTATAGCGTATGAACGTTTGATACAGAAAAGTTTGAGCAACTGCTGATAATCCGAAAGAAACGCTGATATTGTTGGCGAGACTGCCCATCAAACCATACATAAGATTACCCAGATGGAACTGATCCGTTTCCCGCAGGACGTTCAGGTTGTTCGCACCGCTCCAAAGCATGATGCCGCCGAAATAGAGGATGACGATGATCACAGCGCTGATGATCAATGCTTTCGGGAATTTTTTCCTTTGCTCGCCGGATTTGTCGACCAAGCTGGCAATCGTGTCCAATCCGCCGAATGCAGTAATGGCAAAAATAAAGAACGGAAGCTGCGAAAGGAACGAATCACTGGTCCCTTTGAAGAAACTCGGAGCGGCCAAGCTTTGCTGCAAATTTTGCATAATCAGTTCAGGATTGCTCCCCATCAGCAACAGATTGCCGATTCCAGAAATGAGCAGCAAACCTACCATTGCATAGCTGCTTGTCTTTAAAAATGAAAAGACAGCCTGGTGTCCGCGGTTAATCACCCAAGTCATGCAAAAGACAGCCACAAGCGAGAGTACCATGATCCAGTAGGTCGTGTCGATGCCGAACCATTGCTCGGCGGAAGTCAAGTCCTGTCCGAAAAGCATGATGGTGAAAGGAATCAACAATTTCATGAATAGACTGATGATCCACGTGAAGTAGCTGCAGTACCACAGGAAGGCGGTAATGAAAGCGACACGCGGCGAGAAAGCATCCTTCAACCAATCATAGATACCGCCTGTGCGATTCGAATAGCTGCGCGTATATTCTGATACAATAAGGGCATAGGGGATAAAATAAAAAAATGCACTGATCAAAAACCAAGGGAATGATTTCAGGCCCATCATGAAAAAAGAGGACGACATACTTGAAAAAGAGTATACTGTCATGACGATAATCAGAACCAGATTGAAAAATGATAGACTTTTGATTTGTTTCATATTAAACTCCTTAATGAATAATTTGCTTCCAACATTTGGTATCATCATAGTAACTTTTGCGATAAAGGGCAATAGGAAGATGTGGATTTTGAAAAATATAGGGAATTGGAGTAGTGAACAATGTCACAAATAGATGTGTGGTTGGAAGAGAAAAGAACGGAATGGCAGGTGGATTTTTTAGGATTGGCTCAGGATGTTGCCACGCCTTGCCAACAAACTGACCTACGTTGGACGAATGTAGCCGGAAACACAAGTGAACACTACAAAACCATCCGCCTGCGGATCGGTAAAGGCATCGCTGGCGAAGTTTGGCGCACCGGTCGGGAACAACGCGCCTCGCACATACAAGATGACAGTGAGAATTTATTGAGGTATCCGATCGCAAGGCTTGAGCAGCTCGATATGACAATCGGAATTCCGATAATGAAGAACGGCATCATCCGAGCGGTCTTGTTGCTGGGATACCGCCATCCGATTGATTACCAACAGACCGACATGACTGTTGTCTACGCATCTTTGCTAAGCATAGCGTCCCTATTGGAAAAGGAGAGACAAAAAAATGTCTGATCAAAATGAGCGTAATTTCAAAATTCTGCCCCAACCGACCTGGATCCTGGATGCCGACTACATTGTGATCGACAGGAATGCCCAGGCTGAAAAGTTCGAGATGGATTATGTCGTGTCGATGGAATATGCGGTACAGGTAGCCAAGGGCACTTGTTGCGCCTTCCATACCGACAAAACGGCATGTAAGAATTGCCCGCTCGAGAATAAATGGGCGGCTTCGGATGGGTTTCCGATCACCTTCATGAGCCGGGACGGGATTTCCTACGAATTTTTCGGGAAACTCCTGAAAAGGGAACAAAACTGGTTGCTGGAAATCCGTTATATCGATAAGCCCCTTGAAGCCGAAAGGAAAAGCATGCTGACCTACTTGAATGAAGCGCGCGAGAGCGAGCAGAAAAGAATTGCACGCGAACTCCATGATGGGATTGCGCAAAGCATCTACAGTCTGATGCTAGAAACCAGAGGCCTTAAGTGGACACCGGCTGAAGAGCACCAGCAGAAGCTTCAGGCGATCGACCGTCATTTTGCTGATGTGCTTTTGGAAATCAAAAGCTTGGCAACCGAATTGCGGCCGAGCATTTTGGATGATGTCGGCCTACTCCCGGCTATAAATCAGTTTGTCAATCAGACAATGGAAATGACAGGATTCATCATCCATGTTATCGTTGAAGGGGAACAGAATCCTCTTAAGAGCCGAGGGAATGTCGTCATCTATCGCAGCATCCAGGAGGCAATCTCGAATGCTTTGAAATATTCCGGGGAGAATGAAGCCACAATCTCTCTTAATTTCGGTCAAAAGGAATTGAGGGTCATGATTGCGGACGAGGGAAAAGGGTTCATCTACGATCCGTATCATCTTGGATTCGGCCTGCTGAATTTACGGGAACGCGCCCATTCTGTAGGCGGGAAAATGGAAGTCGAAACAGGTATAGGAAAAGGAACACGCATCAAAATGATCGTTCCTTATGAGGAGGGAAAAGCTTGAAAATCATTATCGCAGACGATCATGCATTGGTACGCAACGCGCTGACCTTTATGTTGAACGCACAGCCGGACATGGAGGTCGTCGGGGATGCCGCTGACGGCAACGAAGTTTTCATGAAACTGGAAAATACGCAAGCAGATCTGGTTTTGATGGACATCAGTATGCCTCCGGGCGAGAACGGTTTACAAACGACGCGTAGGATCAAAGAAACGCATCCTGAGATCAAAGTGATCGTATTGACGATGCATGATGAGGAAAGTTATGTGAGGGAAGCGCTGAATGCTGGAGCCGATGGTTTCATCCTCAAAAGCACAACAGACGACATCTTGCTGGACGGCATCCGACAAGTCCATGCCAACCAACGCTACTACAGTGGCTATACAAGCGATCGGCTGGATGAAATGGACACTTTCGAGGGTGACAGCCTCTATGCCAGCCTTTCGAAACGGGAAAAGGAAGTACTGCCGCTGGTCGCTTTGGGCTACAACAACCGGGATATAGCCGATAAACTGTTCATTTCGGTCAAAACAGTGGAAGTGCATAAAGCGAACATCAGGAAAAAGCTGCAGGTCGATAGCTACGCTGATCTCTTGCGTTATAGTGTTAAAAATCATCTGGTCGATTTTTAGGAGGAATAGGATGAAAATTGGAATATTGTATGTGCTGCACGGCAGAAAGACAAGCATCCCGCAAAAACTTTACAATATCGTCAAAGGCTTCACGGACACATTGGCCTTGCCCCAAGCAATCGGAATGCTCGAAGGGCAGCAGCAGACTTTGGAAGACGCAGTCAAAACACTCGAAGAACAGCTGGTGGACAAAATCATTGTCCTACCGGTGCTGCTTTTTCCGGCCACGCATGCTCGGGAAGATGTACCTGAACGCATGAAAGCTTGTGCTGCTGTCCCGTTTGAAATTTGCGCCACCTTGGGTACGACGCGTTCCGTATATGACTGGCTGAAAAAACGTTTGCAGATAGCGACCGCACTCTATCCAACGCTGCCGGTCATGTTGGTTGCACACGGTACGACCCATTATTCTGAACCAGGCGAACAACTGGAAAGGATTGCTGCTGCTTTGAGAGCGGATTTGGGCCGTGAAGTATTCGCGACGAATCATCTTGGGGAACCGCACTATCAAGCGATTTCCGGTGAAAATCCCTACATTGTGCAACGACTGTTTTTTACCGACGGGTACTTAGCCAAAAGAATAGGGGGCTGGTTTGAAGAAAAACGGCCCCAGGATGTGTTGTTGGAACAGTTGCTCGATACAGAAGCCGTCCATGCTGCTCTAGAGGAACGGTTGGAGGACATGGGATGTATCCAATGATGGTGGACATCAGCAAACGGAAAGTTGTGGTGGTCGGCGGCGGCAAGATCGCCACACGGAAAATAAAGGAATTGATCCGCTGCGGCGCTCAGCCGATCGTGATCGCACCTGCAATCAGTCCGGAAATCCAGGGATGGACAGATGACGGCCAAATAGTATTGTCCAGGCGGGCATTCCAACCAGGCGATCTGGCTGAGGCTACATTCATCTTCATCTGTACGGATGATCCGGTGACAAACCGAGCGATAAGGTCGGAAATCGGACCGCACCAGTTTCTGAACGATACGACCGACCGCAATAACAGCGATTTCATCAATCTTGCGACGTTGCGCCAAGAAGATTATCTGGTGGCGGTCTCAACTTTCGGCAATGACCCGAGAAAAGCCAAACGTTTGCTTCATGAGATTGCCGAAAAAATAAATCCGGCTCAAGCCTAGTGCTTGGGTTTTTTTTGTCTAAAATATGGCATTGGAGAAAACATAGGCGTTTCCCTAATATTAAATGTTTCACAAAACCTTTATTGTGAATTTAATAACAACAAATAGAAGAGGGTGCGGAAATGAGAGAACATTTGGTCTTGATCGGAAACGGTATGGCGGGGGTTCGTTTGGTTGAAGAAATTCTGGAAAGGGATCCGGAACGATATGAAATCACGATCATCGGGAAGGAATGTTACCCGAATTACAATCGTATCATGCTGTCCAATGTATTGCAGAACAAAATGACGGTGGATGAAATCATCACTAATCCATATACATGGTACGAAGAAAACAACATCACGCTGATCAACGAAGATCCGGCTGTCGGAGTAGATAAAGAAAACAAAATCGTCACAAGTGAAAAAGGACTGAAGATTCCTTTCGATAAATTGATTTTTGCCACAGGATCCCATCCTTTCATATTGCCGATACCCGGTTCGCAGAAAACGGGCGTTGTTGCTTTCCGCACCATCGATGATACGGCAGAAATGATGGAAGCTGCCGGCAAACACAAGAAAGCCGTCGTCATTGGTGGCGGTCTGCTTGGCTTGGAAGCCGCGAAAGGCCTGCAGCTGCAAGGGATGGATGTCACCGTAGTACATTTGGCCAAATGGTTGATGGAAACACAATTGGATGAAAGAGCAGGAAAATTACTCCAGGGAGATCTGGAGGCCCAGGGACTGAAATTCCTTTTGGAACACGCGACAACCGAAATTTTGGGTGACGAGCGGGTTACAGGTCTGCGCTTTAAGGATGGCACTACAATTGATACGGATCTTGTCGTTATGTCAATCGGAATCCGACCAGCTGCCGAATTGGCAAAAGAAGCTGGCCTCGAAGTAGGCCGTGGAATCATCGTCAATGACTTCATGGAGACTAATCTGCCGTCAATCTATGCAATCGGTGAGTGCGTTGAGCATGACGGAAAAACGTACGGATTAGTGGCTCCTCTCTTTGAACAAGGGAAAGTATTGGCCGATGTGCTGACCGGCATCGAAGCCAAACCATACAAAGGCTCCAAGACTTTCACTTCCTTGAAAGTATCCGGATGCGACCTGTATTCAGCAGGGAACATCATGAATACTGAAGGGCTGCAGAGTATCGAAGCCTTCGACGGCGTCAATCGGAACTACAAAAAAGTATTCATCAAAGACAACCGCATCGAAGGGATTGTCCTCTACGGCGAAACAGCGGATGGAAACCGATACTACAACATGATGAAAAAAGGCCAGGAAATTGCTGATTTGCAATCCATCGCAATCCTGCAGGCCGCTGGTGAAGAAGCAGGCAGTGATGATGTCGTTGCCTGGGATGATGAAGAAACCGTCTGCGGCTGTAACGGTGTCACGAAAGGCGATATCATCAGAGGCATTCGCGAGAAAGGTTTGAAGAACGTTGCTGAGGTCGGTAAGGTAACCAAAGCAGGAACCAGTTGCGGAAAGTGCAAGCCGCAAGTCCAAACTTTGTTGGAGCATGAACTGGGCGAAGGTGTCACTGCCTCAACCGGTATCTGTTCCTGCACGGATCTGAACAGGGATCAGGTCATGACGCAGATCTATGCCAAACACTTGATCACCAGCTCGGAAGTTTTTAAGGAATTACATTTTGCAAATCCTGAAGGCTGTGCAAAATGCAGACCGGCAGTCAATTTCTACCTGAATGTCGCCTTCCCGACCGAACATAAGGATGAGCGCCAATCCAGAGTTGTGAATGAGCGTATGCACGCCAATATCCAAAAAGATGGAACGTTCTCTGTCATTCCGAGGATGAGGGGCGGCCAGACGAACCCGCAACAATTGCTGCAGATCGCTAAAGTAGCCGACAAATACAAGGTGCCTTTGGTAAAAGTAACCGGCAGCCAACGTATCGGTCTTTACGGCGTCAAGAAACAGGATCTTCCAGCCATCTGGAAAGAACTGGACATGGTTTCGGCGCAAGCTTACGCGAAGGCCTTCCGGTCAGTCAAAACCTGTGTCGGAAAAAACTTCTGCAGATTTGGAACACAGGACTCGATGGGTCTTGGCATCAAATTGGAAGAACGCTTCGAGTTCATCGATACACCGCATAAATTCAAAGTCGGAGTATCAGCTTGTCCACGTAGCTGTGTAGAATCTGGTGTGAAGGATTTCGGCATCATCTGTGTGGAGAACGGCTATCAAATTTATATCGGCGGAAACGGCGGTACCGAGGTCAAGGAAGCCCTGTTGCTGACGACTGTAGAAACAGAGGATGAAGTAATCGAGTATTGTGGTGCTTTACTGCAATACTATCGTGAAACCGGCATTTACGCCGAGAGGACCGCTCCATGGATTGAAAGGTTAGGCTTTGAGACAGTGAAGCATATCTTGAGCGATGCTTCCAAACGCAAAGATTTGATTGAAGCCCTGGATGTGGCAACCGCAGTGAAACGCAAAGATCCATGGCATGAAGTCGTAGGCGATCGCGACATCCAGGAAAAATTATATTCGATCGACAGAAGAGAACTTGTAACGGTGGGTGATTAGGATGACAGAAAAAATATTTTTGACAACAACTGCTGCTTTGTTGCCGCAGGTTGGACGTTCCATTTCAATCGGTGATAAAAAGATTGCCTTGTTCCAATTATCTGATGGGCGCATCACTGCCATCGAAGATTACTGCCCGCTGACAGGCGGCCCTGTATTGGAAGGGATTGTTTCAGGGGAATATCTTTACGAACCGCTTCGGGATTATAAAATCTCCTTGCTTGACGGGCGCATCCAGGAACCTGACGAAGGCCAATTGAAAGTGTATGAACTGTTGGTGGAAGACGGGAACATTTACTTGAAGGGTGCTTCCGTATGATCCATTTTGTCGGTGCTGGCCCGGGCGATCCGGAATTGATGACAGCAAAAGGCGTGCGGTTGTTGCAGCAAGCAGATGTGGTCATCTATGACCGACTGGTTAATCCTTTGCTGCTCTTTCACTGCAAGCAGGAATGTATTTTCATCTATGTCGGTAAAACACCCGATCGGCTCTCAATCAAACAGGCAGAAATCAATGAAAATCTGATCAAAACAGCTGAATCATATGACTCGGTCGTACGTTTGAAAGGCGGAGACCCGGCCATTTTCGGCCGTTTGACGGAAGAATTGGAGGCTTGCCAAGCGGCAGGGGTCCGTTTCGATATCATCCCTGGTATTACTGCTGCCAGCGGCACTGCCAGCTACAGTGGGATTTCGCTGACGCAAAGAGGAGTAGCCACTTCAGTGACCTTCACTACCGGCAGATTGATCGATAATGAAAAAAACACCTTCCGGCAATTGCTGAATGGCCAGACCGTCTGCCTTTACATGGGTGTTGAGGCGCTCGACCGTTTTGTGGAAGCAGCCCTGGAGCAAGGGATGAAAGCGGAAATGCCTATTCTGATTACGCAATGGGGAACCTACGGCAGACAGACAAAATTGCAAGGTACACTCAGCAACATCAGGCAAAAAATCAAGGCCACCAAAATCGAAAATCCGGCCATGATCCTACTGGGTGAGGTTGTCCACGCCGGGAAACGATTCGACTGGTTTTCGGACTTGCCGGAAAAAGGCAAGTCCAAATTATACGTATCAACAAACAGACCTGATATGGATATGCTGCTTGAACAGACGCAAAAGGGTGCGGATGTATGGTGGATGCAAGTAGGCGAAGAGCGGGACCGCCGATTTGATGCTGTGAACAGCCACTACTTGGCGGAACAACATTTCGACACCCTCATTTTTGCCGATGCAGCAGCAAAAAATATTTATGAAGCGGAAAAGGTGAAGTGATCATGGGAGCATTGAGCCCGAAAGAATTATTGGAAGAATCCATCCTGAGAGGCAAACATAAAGCCGATTACAGTCTGATGACGATGGCAACATTGGGAATCATGGCCGGCGTCTTCATCGGCCTTGCGGGTGTCGCCATGATCCGCACAATGGGATCGATGCCTGCTGAGTGGGGTACGCTCGTCAACCTGTTGGGAGCGATGGTTTTCCCGGTTGGTCTTATCTGTTTGCTTTTGGTGGGCGGCGAATTGGTGACAGGCAATATGTTGTCTGTGTCGCTAGCACTATTCGCAAAAGAAATTTCCGGAAAAGCATGGTTGAAGAACATGGCGGTCGTCACACTGTTCAATCTGATCGGTGCACTGTTTGTGGCCTACTTCTTTGGCTATCTGTCCGGAACACTTCAAGGCGTGTTCGTGGAACGGACGATTGCCGTCGCAAGAGGCCGGCTGGATGTGGCACCCGTGCAACTGTTTTTCTCAGCTGTTGCTTGCAATATCCTGGTCTGCACTGGCGTTTATATGAACTATGCAGCCAAAGATTTCATCGGCAAAATCCTTGGCACGTACCTTCCGATCATGGCTTTTGTGGTCGCCGGCTACCAGCATGTCGTCGCAAACATGTTCCTGATTCCAGCAGGTATTTTTGCAGGAGGGGCCACTTGGACGGAATTCATGCTGAACATCAGCATCGTCTGGATCGGAAATCTTGTCGGCGGCGGTTTTTTCATGGGCGGCCTCTATTTCATGGCATACAGGATCGGTATGCAGAAGTGAAGATATCCGTTTGATTCCCAGCGTAAGTCTTCTATAATAGTGACAGGAGGGAGGACGCTGCATGAAGACTCTAAGAGTAGGTACACGAAGCAGTGCATTGGCATTGAAACAAACCGAGCTTGTGATTGAGGCATTGAAAAGAGTGGACCCATCGGTGAATGTCGAGGTGGTCGGCATCACCACCAAAGGGGACAGGTTGGTGCATGTACCATTAACACAAATCGGGGGCAAGGGCGTGTTTGTGAAGGAAGTCGAGGCACAGCTTTTGGATAAAACAATCGATTTTGCAGTACATAGCCTTAAGGATGTACCGGCAAGATTGCCGGAAGGATTGACTATCGTCGCAACACCCAAACGGGCTAATCCATTCGATTGCTTGATCTGGAATGACGACAAACCATTTTACGGGGTAACTGCTCCTTTGGTGATTGGAACGAGCAGTGTGCGCCGGATCAACCAATTGAAGATTGCATTTCCGAACCTGTCGTTCGTGCCGATTCGCGGCAATATCGAGACCAGGCTCAGGAAGATGAAGGAAGAAGGGTTGGACGGCATCGTCCTTGCGGCAGCAGGGCTTGAAAGGATGGACTATCTGGAAGGACTGCATACACTCATGCTGGAACCGGAAGTCTGTACACCGGCAATCGGGCAAGGGATCATGGCTGTCCAATGCCGTGAAGAGGACAAGGAAATAATTGAGCTGCTCAGTGGAATAAACGATCAGACTGCCTTGATGGCCAGTCTCACTGAACGATTTTTCCTGCATCGCGCCAATGGCAACTGCGACTTGCCGATAGGCGGGTACGCGCATCCATTGGACGATGGAAAATGGGAATTCTTGGCTTTCTTGGCAAATTCGATCGACGAACCGGGTGTAAGGAAACGTTATGTCGGGGATGATCCGCTGAAGTTGGCGGAATTGGCTGCGGACGAATTGCTGCCATGACGAAAGCGATCTTGTTGACGAGACCTTTATCCATGAACGCCGAAGATCAGGTCCGTTTCCGTGCGCATGGGTACGGACAGTTTTACGAAGTACCCCTATGTGAAATCAAGCAGTTGCCAATATCGGAAGCCGTCAAAACAAACATCAATGCTGCCGAGTGGTTGTTCTTTACGAGCCAAGCGCCTGTCAAGAGTGTCCTGGCCGTTGTTGAAAAAGGGCATCGCCCTTTAATTGCTGTGATCGGCAAAAAAACAGGCGAAATGGTCCGGTCATGTGGATTTGAAGTGGCATTCATCAGCCCGCAGGAGACAAAAAAAGAGTTCGTTTCGGCGTGGACGGAACGCTTTCCGGGAGGAACTTCGATTTTTTATCCCAAGAGCCAGTTAGCGGATGCGTACATCGAGGAACGGCTGGGGATCGAAAACGAGGTTACCGGTACGGTTCTTTACGAGAATGTACTTCTCGACGAACGCAGGGAGGAATTGGCGGAAGTCCTCAACTTGGGCGACTTATCCGCTGTATACTTCGCAAGCCCATCGGCATGGAAGAGATTTCTTGCGGTCTATGACAAAACCGAAAAAAAAACGCTCCTTTTCTTCGCCATCGGAGAGACCACTAAGAATGCGATCAACCAAAGCGGCTATGAAGCTGTTTTGCTTCAACGATAAGCAACCAGGCGCAAAGATCCAATCGATCTGAGCGCCTGTTTTTTGTCCTATCGATCTTTTCTCCGGGCATCAAGTCTAGGGAAAGACATTCGTGGTATACGGTGCAGTCAGGAAGTTGTAGAATATAGGTAAAAGGTATGCTGAATGAAAGAATACGTTCTTCAGAAGGGAGAATCGAGATGGGGAATCTGTACAAAGACAAATTGAGCGGCAGCCGGATCGGCATCGTTTTCGGAGCCTTCGCACCTTGCCATATTGGGCATCTGGAAGTCATCCTGAAAGCCAAGAAGGAGAATGACGGTTGCGTCGTGATCGTCTGCGGAGAAGATGGAGATTGTGGCGAGCCTTTCGGTCTGGATGTCTACAGGCGATTCCGCTATATGCGCGAATTGTTTGCGGATGATGACCAGATTTATGTAGTGATGGCGGCGGGTCAAGGAATTCCGCAAAAGGAAATTGAGTGGGAGCCGTGGTTGGAAATCATCAACCTCAAAATAGTTGATTCGTTGCAGCACAGCGATGCGCAAAAGATTTGGTACACCGGGAAAAGAGTGCAGGCTGAAGCATTGGAAAAAGAATCCAGTGACGAAGTCCACTTGGTGGATACTAGCCTCTACCCGGTCTCTGGTCTGAATATCCGAAATGATGCCTTGCGCTATTTTAATGCCATCGCATTGCCTTTTCGGCGTGCGTTCACGAAAAAAGTATTGGTGTTGGGAGCTCCGAGCGGGGGGAAAACGACATTGGTCAAGGATTTGGCGAAACTGTATTCCTGTCCTTACAGCTTCGAGTATTCGCGCCAATATCAAGAAGAATCGAATGTGAATGATTTCGAATTGGATGGTATGGATTATCAACGGTTAGTCACCGGGCAATTTCAGCTGAATCGGGACACGATTGCGGATCCTGCCAGTCAAGGAATGGCCATTTTGGACACAGATGTGATGGTCACGAAAGTTTACGCACGCCTTGGCGCCGAGGACGAGGATTATGCGATCACACCGGAAGAATATGCAATTGTGGAACAGTCTGCCAACGCCTTCATTGCACGCCAAGTATGGGATCTGATCTTGGTTGTGCCACCGACTCTGAAATATGTCGATGACGGCTACCGCAACATGGAATTTTCAGAGGACGCCTTTTTGACGACCATCCATGAGATGATGCTGGAGGAAATCGCAAACAGCGGAAACCTGGATAAAGTGGTTATGCTGGATGCGAAAGGGGTCGACGATAAGGACGAGTACAGTTATTATGCCCGCTATAAACAAGCAAAAGAAGCGATCGACACGCTGATGGGACACAATCAATAAAACAATAGTATCAGACATAAACGAACAAGGGTGTTCGGAATAACCGATCACCCTTGTTCGTTTATGTCTGATTTTCAGAGAAGCATTCCCGTGGTATGCTTGCTTTACCATCGAATGAAAAAGAAGTCGCTTCATGCTTAAATATTGAAGCTTACATTCATAAAAAGATAAAATTAATGGGGGAATCAGCATGGTTAAGATAGTATCATCTGTAGAAGAGTTGATTGGAGATACACCTATCATCAAATTAAGCAATGTCGTGCCGGAAGGGTTCGCTGATGTCTATTTGAAATTGGAGGCATTCAATGTAGGCGGCAGCATAAAGGATCGCATCGCCTTGAATATGATCGCGACTGCGGAAGAAGAAGGAATCCTGAAACCGGGTGACGCGATTGTTGAGCCGACAAGCGGCAACACAGGCGTTGGATTGGCGATGTTGGCAGCAGCGAAAGGGTATAAATCCATCTTTGTGATGCCGGATACAATGAGCATCGAGAGACGCCTGTTGCTTTCCGCTTATGGGGCCGAACTCGTGTTGACTCCGGGTGCCGAGGGGATGCCTGCAGCAATCGCAAAAGCGAAAGAAATTGCAGCCCAACCTGGTCATTTTTTGCCTTTGCAGTTTGATAATCCAGCCAATCCGGCTATCCATGAAACGACAACGGGTCCGGAAATCATTGCCGCTTTCGGTGGTGTCGGTCCTGATGCCTTCTTATCGGCTGTCGGAACAGGCGGTACAATCACAGGGGTTGGCAGAGCCCTACGAAAAGCGAATCCGGATGTAGGCATCTATGCGTTGGAACCTTCTGAGTCCGCCGTATTGAGCGGTGGCCAAAAAGGTCCGCATAAGATTCAGGGAATCGGTACCGGCTTCATTCCGCAGGTATTGGACACATCGGTATTCGATGGTGTGTTCCAGGTTTCAAGTGAAGAGGCTTTCGCGATGACACGCAGACTTGCCAAAGAAGAAGGCATTCTGGTGGGCATCTCCAGCGGTGCAGCAGTGGCAGGCGCCATCGCTTTGGCTGGGCAAATTGGTGCAGGCAAGTCGGTAGTGACGATCGCACCTGATAATGGCGAAAGATACCTATCCACCCCAGTGTTTCAGAATTAAGCATCTCACGGGATAGTGAGCATGCCCCAACCAAAACAGGTGCAGTTCCTGTGGTTGGGGCTTTTTTGTGTTCCTAGTCTGGAGTTGGCGTTTAATTGTGTATGTTTCGCTTCTTTTTTTCCGCAACTATTCGTATGGATTTCGAGGAATTCGATGGGTATGCTCATTTAAAATGGAATCAGCAACAGAAAAGGAGCATCGGTTTCTCGGACTTAAATTTAGGAGGCGTCAAGATGAATCCAGTCATAATCATTCCAGCTCTTAACCCTGATGAGAAGTTGGTTTCATTGGTTGAAGAGTTGCAGAAACAGGATCTGCACACCATCGTGGTGGACGATGGCAGCGGTACGGAACATGCAGCAATTTTTAGACTTTTGAAAAGCAAATACGCCAGCGATATTTGCACACATCCCAGCAATTGCGGTAAAGGCCGGGCCTTAAAGACAGGGATAAGTTTCCTTTTGGATAAGTATCCTGAGTGCCCAGGTTTTTTGACAGCTGACGCAGATGGTCAACACGCGGTCAAGGATATCAAGGAAATCGCAGACATGCTGAGCAAAAATGAGCAGGCATTTGTTTTGGGTGTGCGGAACTTCAAGGAGCCGGACATTCCCTTACGCAGCCGCGTTGGCAACAGGATGACCTCTGCGGTTTTCCGAGCAGCGACAGGCGTCCGTTGCCAAGATACCCAGACTGGGCTGCGGGGCGTTCCGATGCGATACGCGGATCTGTGTCTTGGACTGCCGGGTGAAAGATACGAGTACGAGATGAATATGCTCATGACATTTGCGGCAAATAAAATCCCTTTCAAGCAAGTGCCGATCGAGACCATCTATATTGAGAATAATCGTGCCTCGCATTTCGATCCCATCAAGGACTCAGTACGCATCTATTGGAATATACTGAAATACGGTCTGTCTTCCGCGCTGTCGGCACTGTTGGACCTGTCTTTGTTCGGATTGTTCAGTACGTACCTGTTTCCATCCATAACGGAAACAATAGGCCTTGCGACCTTGTTGGCCAGATGCATTTCCGGATCCGTAAATTTTATCCTGAATAAGCAGTGGGTTTTCCAAAACGAGCGATCATCCGGAAGCCAAGGAATCAAATATGGCGCACTCTTCATTGCGCAGCTGGTTTTGAGCGGACTTCTGGTGGAACTTCTGAGCGGATTGTCGATTCCGTTGCTGTTCGTAAAAGCAGTGGTGGATGCAGCGCTTTTTTTTTGCCAGTTACGCGATCCAAAAAAAATACATATTTAATACGGTAAAGAAAGGACAAATCATCTCATGAAACAGTTTTTTTCGAAGCCCTACCGTTGGGCGTTCATTTATTCTAGCCTGTTGAGTGCAGCGGCTGCATTCGTCTTATTGGATGCCTTCGTCATCCCGAAGTCTTTGTCTGCGGTAGCAGCCACAGAGACGACAAGCACAGGAACCGGAGAAACGGATCTGGATGGGTCCGAATCCGCAAGCGAACTGACAGATGCAACTGCCCTGGTCACTGAATCTTCCTATGAGGATGAGAACATCAAAATAGCCATCGAGACAGGTCGTAGCAACAACACAACCTATTATGCGGTGGATGTCCAGATTTCCGATGCCTCCTTCCTAAAGACTGCTTTAGCACAGGATACTTACGGCAGAAACATTAAAGCGGTCACCTCAAACATCGCTACCAGCCATGATGCAATTTTGGCAATCAACGGCGACTTTTACGGATTCCGGGATGAAGGTTATGTCCTAAGGAACGGAACGCTCTACCGCGATATTGCGAGGGACACCGAATCTGCGGAGTCCTTGGTCATCGACAACGAAGGAGACTTCTCCATCATTTCCGAAAATGAAACGAGTCTGTCTTCCCTCGACACATCCAGCATCGCGCAAATCATCTCGTTCGGTCCTTCTTTGATCGAAGATGGGGAAATAACCGTGGATGCTTCGAGCGAAGTATCCCAATCGATGACCAGCAACCCGCGGACCGCCATCGGCCAAATTTCCCCGTTGCACTACATCATTATCGTGTCGGATGGCCGGACAGATGAGAGTGAAGGGTTTTCGTTGCTGCAGTTGGCGGAAGAAATGCAGAACAGAGGCGCAGTCACGGCCTACAATTTGGATGGCGGCGGCTCATCAACATTGTATTTCAATGGTGAGATCATCAATAATCCGACGAGCGGCAACAGCACAGGAGAAAGGGAAGTGAGCGATATTGTCTATTTTGGATATGAATAAAAAAAATTCGGCATCAAGGAAAATCGGAATCACATACAGTGTATGGACTGTTTTAACCATCACAACCGAAAAGATTTACAGACTGTTTGGTCACGGCGTCACCTCGCCGGCAATGACGTGGATGTTCTTGTATCCTTTGGCAGGGGGGCTGCTCATTTATCTCGTGGCCACAGCAAAGGTAGGTATCGTCGATACGGAGCGTTTCCGCAGTTTTTCCAACCTGTACCACTCGGGAATCGCCACACTCACAGTCGGTAATTTCCTGAAGGGTGTGCTGGAAATTGCCGGAACCGATTCGGTCTATCTAGCTTATTTCTGCATCGTCGGCTCAAGCATGGTACTGCTCGGCATCTTGCCACTGCTTTCAGGGAGCACCAAAGGGATAACCGAATCAAACTGAGGTGAAGAACACCCATGTGAAAGCAGCGAACCCTTGCTCCTGACCGTCCTAAATAGTGGCACTTCCGGTCCCCGAGAACTATAATATAGGTAATGGATTCTGTGAGATGAGGTGAAAAGCATGTTTACGGACAAACGGCTTACGGAGGCTTACGAAAAGGCCAGGGTCGAATACATCGATGAAACTTCCAATTATGTTTTTTTGAGTGACTGTCACAGAGGCGATGGGAGTCTTTCTGATGAATTCGCCCGGAACAAGAATATTTTTCTGCATGCGATGGAATACTATTACAAGAATGAGTTCATATACGTTGAAAATGGGGATGGTGATGAACTATGGGAGCACCACGAGTTCAAGCACATCAAGAATGCCCATCCTGAGGTATTCGCAGTCCTGAAACGTTTTTATGATGAAAAACGCTTGATCTTGATTTACGGGAACCACAATATTTATCTGAAAAGCCAATGGTATGTGGAACAAAATTATTTTCGGAACTACGATGAATATACTGAATTCTTCTACGATTTCCTACCTGGAATCCGGCCGATCGAAGCCTTGGTTTTGAAGCACCGGAAGACGAAACAGGAAATATTCGTTGTCCATGGCATGCAGGGGGATTTACCGAACGACCAACTTTGGTACCCGACGATGCTCTCCTTGAAATACTTTTGGCGGTTTCTGCACGCTTTCGGAGTCAAGAGTCCGACGAGCCCAGTAAAAAATATGAATAAGCGGCATAAAATCGAAAAAAAGCTTAATTGCAATATCAAATGCATAAAAAATTTTAAAAACCTTTATAGACAGCGAATTACTCAATAATCCAGTATTACCAATGCTTTGAAGCCATTGAC
>NZ_JBSQPW010000035.1:0-31510 GCF_055118575.1 Trichococcus sp.
GTGAGGCCCTCTGATGTCGCACTGTGACAACAGAGTACTTGACCGATTAGGTCACAGTGTTTCCTTAATCAGGGCTGAACGAACCCGTTCAGCTTTTCTGATAGTTCTCATGATCACTCAATATAGATGGCCTGACTACCGAATTGCTCCCATGAAGCAATAAAACTACTTTTATCCACAGGCTGATTTTTTTTCCCGAAAGGATCATTTACATAAAAAAAGTTTTCATCATAGCCGACTATGACAACGCTGTGCTCATTATAGCTGATATTGACTTCACCGGTTGGTGTTTGCCACACTTCCATATCGTCGACTGGGGCATAGCTGGTACTGGTGATTGTCCAGACTGGGTAGCCTTGATTCAAAGCATCAATCACAGCCTCAAAAGAGCTGCCAGTGATATCCTTGATGCGATCTGATGACACGAAATTAGAAGCTAAGATAGCTATGGGCCCATGGTATACACTAAAACCAGAGTTATAACCGGTAATATCACCTACGAAAGCATCGTTTGGGTTGCCACGCAGACCGTTCTCATAAATGATCGGAACCGAAGGGAGCCATGCAGCGACATCATTTTTTGATATCGAAACGTTATTATACTGCAGTATCATTGTCAGCGAAGTTACCTCGCAACCGTTATATAAAATTGGATGATCCATTTGATTCAAGAGTGGGACATCCAATAACACTTCTTTTTTTTCTTCTGCTACATCGGTTTGATTATCTAAAATAGATGCACTTTCCGACGGTGCAAGTCTGATTGATAATGTACAGATGATAAAAGTTATCAGTAAACCTCTTTTGAGAAGCGATTTTGTCATCATAGTAACTCCCTTAGAATAGTGATGTGTCAGATTTTTTTAGACTAAAATTTGAAACGCCTTTATATTAGTCGGCAGTAACCGGAAATAATTAATCTGGATAGTCTATAAATATACTGAAATGATTCACAAAAAAATAAGCTATACTTATTTTATCGACTCTGCTATCATAATAAATAGATTGTAAGTGTATACAAGAAAGGAGGAATTTATATGGGAACAATGAAGGATGTAGCTGCATTGGCCAAGGTGGGTGTCGGCACCGTATCGCGTGTGCTGAACAATTCCGGGGCTGTAAAAGAATCGACCCGCAGAAAAGTGGAAGCGGCGATGAAAGAATTGAACTATATTCCGAATGCCTATGCGCGCGGACTGAAGATGAACAAAACCTACACGATTGCATTGATCATTCCGACAATCTGGCATCCATTCTTTTCGGAATTCGCCTACTTCGTGGAGCGGAATTTGTCTGAACATAAATACAAGATGCTGTTGTGCAACTCCGATGTCAGCAATGACAAGGAACTGGAATATATTCAGATGGTTCAGGAAAATAAAGTGGATGGCATCATCGGCATCACCTATTCGGATTTGGATGGTTTTGTCTCATCGCAGTTGCCTTTCGTAACCATTGACCGCCATTTCAAGGAAGAAACGGTTTGCGTCACATCGGACAACTTTCGTGCAGGCCAGCTGGCTGTAGAAAAATTGGTCGAAAAGGGCTGCAAAAAAATCGGTTACGTCGGAACACATTCACGCTTTCCTAGCGAGACGACGAAAAGAAGAAACGGATTTGAAACGCAGGCCGAACTCATGGAAATTCCTTATGCCATCTACGATGGGGAAGACCCAGTTATGGAATTCAAAAAGGAGATCCGAAACTTTTTCGAAGAAAATCCGGATGTGGATGGTGTATTTGCCCACACAGATTTCATTGCTTTGGACATTCTGGAAGTTTTGGATGAATTGGAACGCAAAGTGCCGGAGCAAGTGCAGATCATCGGTTGTGATGGCATCAAGATGGAAGCAGGGCGCAAACAGTTCCTATCAACAATTCGTCAGCCAGTTGATCTGATGGCTAAAGCCGCAGTCGAAAAAATCATCCAGGTAATCGATGGCGAAGCCGTCAAAACGAAGATCACGTTGCCTGTCCATTACGTAGAAGGGCCGACAACAAAAAATAAAATATTAAATTAATGTATCTTTGGTATTGACAGAAAACGGTTACTGAATTATTATAGGTTTAAATCAAAAACATATTTTTTTTGAAGCAAAGTGGAAACGTTTCAACTTCCCGAAAAACGTTTCCCTATTTTTGAAATCGCAGGCAGGCTGGTGAACCATCAACCGCACCGATTTCAAAAGTAGCCTGCCTCTCCATGAGAGCCGGTTGGACCAAGTGATTGGATCAGTCGCTGAAATTCTTCAAAATATATTTTTTTGAACCAAATTGGAAACGTTTCTATTGCAGGACGTTTCCAAGTTTTTGGAACAAATTGGAAACGTTTCATTTTTCAAAAGGAGGAGTTAGAATAGTCATGAAAAAAAGCCAGACAAGCAATCCAAAAAAAATCACTCAATCGAAGTGGGAATTCATCAAGCAGCACAGAATGCTCTATTACATGTTGATGCCGGGCCTGTTGCTCACGTTAGTATTCAAATATTTCCCGATGTACGGCATTCTCCTGGCTTTCAAGGATTACAATCCACTGAGGGGGATCATGGGCAGCGATTGGGTGGGTGTTGAAAATTTCGTGCAATTTATCGATTCGCCAAACTTCGGGCTGTTGTTGGAGAACACGCTCAAAATCAGTATCTACGGTCTCATCTTAGGATTCTTTCCGCCGGTTCTCTTGGCCTTATCCTTGAATCACCTTGTCAGCACCAAATGGAAGAAACGATTCCAACTGATTCTGTATGCACCGAACTTTATTTCCTTGGTTATCATCGTGGGGATGTTGTTCATGTTCCTGGCGGCAGACGGTCCGATCAACGGTTTTGTCGAAAGCATAACCGGTTCGAGGATCAAATTCATGACCGATCCTGCATATTTCCGGACGTTATACATCCTTTCCGGTATTTGGCAAGGGATGGGTTGGGCATCCGTTCTTTACACAGCCACATTAGCCAACGTAAGTCAGGATCTGATTGATGCAGCGCACATGGATGGTGCCAATATTCTCTATCGTATTTGGTACATCGACCTGCCGGCGATTCGCCCGATCATGGTCATCCAGTTCATTCTTTCTGTAGGGGGCATCATGAATGTCGGCTACGAGAAAGCGTTCCTGATGCAGACATCAATGAACCTGCCTGTTTCTGAAATCATCTCGACTTACGTCTACAAAGTCGGTCTGCAGATGGGAGATTATGGCTATTCAACCGCAGTCGGCTTATTCAATACCATCATCAACATCATGCTGCTGCTTGCTGTGAATACGATAGCAAACAAAGTCAGCAACGATGACGCGGCTTTATAGAGAGAGGAGAACAAAATGATAACGTTGACAAAATTTGACCGCAGCGTCCTGCTGCTGAATCGTATCCTGGTAGGTATTCTCGTTCTGATTACCCTGTCGCCACTACTGTATGTACTGATCGCTTCCTTCATGGATCCCTTCACCCTCCGGTCACAAGGGCTGAGCCTGAATCCTGCGAACTGGAGCATGGATGGCTACAAAAGGGTTCTGCAAGATCCGGCGATCATCAGAGGATTCGTGAATTCGATCTTCTATTCTTTCACCTACAGTGTTTTGACGGTAGGGGTATCCATCCTGACCGCTTATCCTTTGTCCAAAAAGAAACTGGTCGGCAAACGCCCGATCACAATCTTCCTGATGATCACGATGTTCATCGGAGGCGGATTGGTTCCGACCTACTTATTGGTGAAAAACTTGGGCATGCTGAATACGGTGTGGGCCATCATCCTTCCCGGCTCGATCAACGTCTGGAACATCATCTTGGCACGGACATACTTTAAACAACTGCCCGACGAGCTGGAGGAGGCGGCCATCATCGACGGCGCCAATGAAATGCAGATCTTCTTCAAAATCATGCTGCCGCTGGCGAAACCGATCATTTTCGTACTGTTCCTCTATGCTTTTGTGGGACAGTGGAATTCCTACTTCGATGCCATGATCTACCTGAACGATGCAGACCTGCAACCGTTGCAAATCGTGTTGCGGAAAATATTGATCCAAAATCAACCGCAACAAGACATGATCGGATCCGCCACCCAGATGGCCGAAATGGCGCAATTGGCTGAACTGATCAAATACTCGACAATCGTCATCTCCAGCTTACCGCTTCTTGTGATGTATCCTTTCTTCCAGAAGTACTTCGATAAAGGAATGATGGCAGGTTCACTTAAAGGCTAGGCAATACGCAACACAAAATAAAAAAAAGATAAAGGAGCAATACAAAATGAGAGTAAAATACATTGGCACAGCACTATTATCCACAGCAACAATCCTGACTTTAGCGGCATGCGGTTCATCCGACGGCGCCTCTTCTCCTGATTACGAATTGACAGATGTTTCCTTTCCGCTTGAAGAAACAGTGACCTTGAAAATGTCCACTTCCAGTTCCCCGTTGGCACCGGCCGATCCGAACGAAAAACTGATCTTCCAACGTTTGGAAGAACAATCCGGCGTCAATATCGAATGGAAAAACTATTCCTCTGACTACATCGAAAAACGGAATCTGGACATTTCCAGCGGCGACTTGCCGGATGCGATGTGGAATGCCGGCGCCAGCGACTACGACCTGCTCTCATGGGCTGAAGACGGCGTAATCATCCCCTTGGAGGATTTGATCAATGAACATATGCCGAACTTCAAAAAAGTCTTGGACGAAAATCCGGAATATTTGGCCATGATCACGGCGCCTGATGGCCACATCTACTCGCTTCCGTGGATCGAAGAATTGGGTCAGGATAAAGAATCCATCCATACTGTAAACGATATTCCGTGGATCAACGTCGACTGGCTGAACGCACTGGGTCTGGAAATGCCGCAAACAACAGATGAATTGATGGTTGTCTTGGAAGCCTTCAAAACACAAGACCCGAACGGAAATGGCGAAGCCGACGAAATTCCGATTTCATTCATCAACAACGGCGGGAATGAGGACATGAAATTCCTCTTCGGCGCATTCGGGATCGGCGACAATGATGATCATTTGGT
The DNA here is from genome assembly GCF_055118575.1 of Trichococcus sp. Taxonomy (NCBI): domain Bacteria; kingdom Bacillati; phylum Bacillota; class Bacilli; order Lactobacillales; family Carnobacteriaceae; genus Trichococcus; species Trichococcus sp. The sequence continues at coordinate 5,009 of NZ_JBSQPW010000035.1, forward strand.
CGTAAATGACGACGGCACAATCGATTTCACTGCCGACAACGAAGAATTCAAGGCCGGAGTTGAATACTTCAACGAAATGTACAACAAAGACCTGATCGACGTGGAAGCTTTTGAGCAAGACTGGAATGCTTATGTAGCGAAAGGGAAAGAACAACTATTCGGCGTGTATTTCACTTGGGATAAAGCCAATGTCTCCGGAGCGAATGATTCCTATGAGCCGCTTCCTGCTTTAGCTGGACCGAGCGGAGAAAAACATGTGACGCGTACGAACGGCTTCGGCTTCAGCCGTGATCGCTTCGTCATCACAAGCGCCAACAAAAATCTGGAGCTGACAGCTAAATGGGCAGATCAGATGTACGTGCCGATCCAATCCGTGCAGAACAACTGGGGTACTTATGGAGACGAAACGCAACAGAATATCTTTGAATACGTAGAAGCAACCGATTCGTTGAAGCATCTGCCTTTGGATGGCACAGCACCAGGCGAATTGCGTCAAAAAACCGAAGCTGGTGGACCTTTGGCAATCTTGGACGAATACTACGGTACTGTGACGACGATGCCGGATGATGCACAATGGCGTTTGGACATCTTCAAAGACACTTACTTGGCTGACGTGCATAATCAATTCAATTATCCACGCGTATTCCTTTCATTAGAACAAGCGGACCGGATCGCTCAGATCGAGGCTGACTTGATGCCGTTCGTCAACAGAAAACGTGCGGAATGGATCGCAAACGGGAAAATCGCCGAAGAATGGGATGCCTACGTAGAGGAATTGAACCGTCTGGGACTGGAAGAATGGATGCAGATCAAACAGGATGCGTATGACACGTACCTGTCGAACAACAACTAACAACTAACAACTAACAACTGACAAACAAGCAAACAAGAAAAATCAAAGAAATGAGGGGTAGCGTGAACACCCAGAGTCAATCGGAATATTCAACAGATCGGGCCAACCGATACATAGCAGAAAACAAAGGAACGGTAAATCCGCTTTACCGGAATCAGTATCATGCATCCCCACCAGTGGGTTGGATGAACGATCCGAACGGTTTCGTACAATTCCAAGGGGCATACCACCTGTTTTATCAGTTTCATCCTTATGACGCGAAATGGGGCCCGATGCATTGGGGACACATGAAGTCGACGGACTTGATCCATTGGGAGGACTTGCCTGTCGCCTTGGCGCCGGATCAGGACTATGACCGCTTCGGTTGTTTCTCGGGCAGCGCCATCGAGAAGGATGGGAAATTGTATCTCTTATATACAGGCGTAACCGAAGCCGATGAGGAAGGCGTGCATCACCAGGTGCAGTGCCTGGCGGTGTCTGAGGATGGGCTGCACTTCGAGAAAGTGCAGCAAAATCCGGTCATCCCGATTGCGGCTTTACCGGAAGATGCTTCCCAGATCGATTTCCGGGATCCGAAAGTTTTTGAACACGCAGGCATGTACTACACGGTGGTAGCTTCCAAGGCAGGCGACGAGACAGGGCAGGTTTTGCTTTATCAATCTGCTGACTTGGTGGAATGGACTTTTGCCTCCGTCTTCCTGAAGGGGACTAAGCAACAGGGTATCATGTGGGAGTGCCCGGACTTTTTCCATCTGGACGGGAAGGATTTCCTGATCTTCTCGCCGATGCAATGGCCGCAGGATGGGGATGACTATCAGAATCTGAATTCATCGGTGCTGGCTGTCGGCGAGGTGGATTGGACGACGAAACAGTTCCATCCGGAAAGTTTCCAGGAATTGGATCACGGTTTGGACTACTATGCGCCGCAAACGTTAGTGGATGATGCGGGCAGAAGGATCTGCATCGGCTGGATGCAGATGTGGGGAAGGAATTTCCCAACGGATGAGCTGGGCCACGGCTGGACAGGATCGATGACGATCCCGAGAGAACTGAAATGGGAAGACGGCCAGCTGAAGCAATATCCGATCGGTATCGAAGTTGAGAGTTTGGACAATGTCGGCAACGGCTCTAAAATCATGCTGGAAGATGCCAAAGAGACTATCCCTGGCATCGAAGGAGATTGCGGCTTGCTGACGCTGAAAGTGGATACGTCCGAATTGGAAAAACTGTCCATCCATCTCCGTGAGAACGACAACGAAAGAACGATAGTCTACTATGATAAAGCAAAGAATGAATTGGGAATCGACCGATCCGCAAGTGGTATTGAACTGAAAGGGGAGGAAGCACACCCTCCCGTCAGCAGGAAAGTCGCGTTGTCCGTTGAGCGGAACTATCTTGAGCTTGCCATTTACTTGGACCGTTCGTCGGTTGAAGTGTTTGAGCGGAACGGTGAAGCGGTTATGACCGCAAACGTATATCCAAGAGCGGAAGCGACGGGCATCTCCTTTGAATGCAGCGGCAAAGCGGTGTTTGAGGAAGCGACTTTTACTCCCTTCATTTGATTGATGAACCAGTTTATTGGAACAAACAACTGCAACCGAAAGGAGACGTTATGCGGAAAGTTTACACGATTGGAGAAATATTGATTGATTTTTTCCCGAGTGAAATCGGAGTGCCATTGAAGGAGGTTTCCGGGTTCACGAAGCAACCGGGAGGCGCACCTGCAAATGTCGCGGTGACGGTCAGTCGTCTGGGCGGGAACGCGAGCTTCATCGGCAAAGTGGGTCAGGATGCCTTCGGGGATTATTTGACGGATGTGCTTGAACAGTACAAGGTGGATAGCAGTCATTTGTTCCGGACAGCTGAGGCGAACACGGCGCTGGCGTTCGTGTCGCTCCAGCAAAACGGGGAACGCGAATTCAGTTTCTACCGCAATCCGAGCGCGGACATGTTGCTGGACAAGGATGAAATGCGCGATATTGTCTTCACCTCCGGAGACATCCTGCATTTCTGCTCGGTCGATCTGATCGAAGCGCCCGTGAAATACGCACATCTGGAGGCTTTGGAGAAAATGAAGCAAGCAGGCGGAACAATCGTTTTTGATCCGAATGTCCGCTTGAACCTCTGGCCGGATCCGGAAATGCTGAAGCAGACAATCCAAGAATTCTTGCCTTATGCCGACATCCTGAAAATCAGCGATGACGAATTGGCCTTCATTACGGGCACAGATTCGGAAGCAGATGGGATAGCTGCATTGCTGAAGACGGAACCGAAACTGCTGATCTTTACCAAAGGCAGCAAGGGAGCGGATCTGTATTTCAAAGGCGAGAAGACCAGTGTGGAAGGTATCAGCGTCAAAGCGGTCGATACGACAGGGGCAGGCGACTCGTTCATCGGTGCTTTCCTCTATCAGATAGCGGAAAAAGCCGATTGGGAAGCATCCAGTTTGGATGAAATCCGCGAGATGGGTGCTTTCGCCAATCGTGTGGCAGCCTTGGTGACGACGCGGCCGGGTGGCATGAATTCCATCCCGACGCTGCAGGAAGTGCAAGAATTGACATGATGAGATAAGAAGAGCCAGGATGCTTGAAATCGAGCAGCCTGGCTTTTTTGTCGACAGAAGCGCAAGTTCTCGACATTCTAGGATACCGTCCTGGGCTGAAGCCCGACAGAAGTGCGATCCGTCAGGTATTTTGCGGTTTTCGGTAACGTTATTGTCGACAGATAGGCGATTTCTCGACATTCGAGAACACTATCCTGGGCTGAAGCCCGACAGAAGAGCGATCCGTCAGGTTTGATGAGGTTTTCGGTATCGTTATTGTCGACGGATAGGCGATCTCTCGACATTCGGGAACACTATCCTGGGCTGAAGCCCGACAGAAGAGCGATCCGTCAGGTGTTTTGCGGTTTTCGGTAACGTTATTGTCGACGGATAGGCGATCTCTCGACATTCGGTAACACCGTCCTGGGCTAAAGCCCGACAAACGAGCGATCCGTCAGGTATTTTGCGGTTTTCGGTATCGTTATTGTCGACGGATAGGCGATCTCTCGACATTCTAGGATACCGTCCTAGGTTAAAGCCCGACAGAAGTGCGATCCGTCAGGTTTGATGAGGTTTTCGGTATCGTTATTGTCGACGGATAGGCGAGCTCTCGCCATTCTAGGATACCGTCCTGGGCTAAAGCCCGACAGAAGTGCGATCCGTCAGGTTTGATGAGGTTTTCGGTATCCTTATTGTCGACGGATAGGCGATCTCTCGCCATTCGGGAACACCGTCCTGGGCTAAAGCCCGACAAACGAGCGATCCGTCAGGTATTTTGCGGTTTTCGGTATCGTTATTGTCGATGGATAGGCGATCTTTCGACATTCTAGGATACCATCCTGGACAGAAGCCCGACAGAAGAGCGACCCGTCAGGTTTGATGAGGTTTTCGGTATCGTTATTGTCGACGGATAGGCGATCTCTCGCCATTCTAGGATACCGTCCTGGGCAGAAGCCCGACAGAAGTGCGATCCGTCAGGTTTGATGAGGTTTTCGGTATCGTTATTGTCGACGGATAGGCGAGCTCTCGACATTCTAGAATACCGTCCTGGGCTGAAGCCCGACAACGTAACCTAAAAATCTCAAAAAAAGCATGAAAAAAGAGCCGCATGAAGCGGCTCGATTCCGATACGTTAATTTTCCAATATTTTCATGAACTCCGCACCGGTGATGGTCTCTTCGACCAGCAAATAGTGCGACAGCTCGTGCAGCTTCTCGCTGTTTTCGTTCAAGATGGCGATGGCTTTTTCATGAGCCTGCTTGATGATGTCCAGCACTTCCCGGTCGACCTGCTCGGCCATCCCGGCGGAGACATTCATGGAAGTGTCGCCGCCCAGATATTTGTTCGTCTGGGTTTCGATCTGCATCATGTCGAACGTATCGCTCATCCCGTAGCGCGTAATCATCGCCCGCGCCATTTTGGTCATCTGCTCAATATCATTCGAAGCACCGGTCGTGATGCTGCCGAAGACGATTTCCTCAGCCGCGCGACCACCAGCCAAAGTCACGATTTTGTTGAACAACTCTTGCTTCGTCATCAGCGACTTCTCGCCTTCCTCAATCTGCATCGTGTAACCGAGCGCACCGGAAGTACGCGGAATGATCGTGATCTTGTGGACCGGCGCAGATTCCGTCTGTTTCGCGGCTACCAACGCGTGGCCGATTTCATGATAAGAAACAATTTCCTTTTCTTTCGGTGAAATGACCGCATTCTTGCGCTGGTACCCAGCAATGACAGTCTCGACAGACTCCTCCAGATCGTTTTGCGTGACGGCGGTGCGGCCTTCACGGACGGCACGCAGACCGCCTTCGTTGATGATGTTTGCCAATTCCGCGCCGGAAGCACCGGAAGTGGCACGGGCAATTGTGTTGTAGTCAATATTCGGATCCATTTTGTAGTTCGTTGCATGTACTTTCAAGATGGCTTCGCGTCCTGCCAAGTCCGGCAGTTCTACCGGTACGCGACGGTCAAAACGGCCTGGGCGCAGTAGGGCAGCATCCAAGGATTCCGGGCGGTTGGTAGCAGCCAGGATGATGATGCCTTTGTTGGCTTCGAAGCCGTCCATTTCCGCCAGCAGTTGGTTCAAGGTCTGCTCACGTTCATCATTCCCGCCTCCGAAATTGCCGTTGTCGCGTTTCTTGCCTATCGTATCGATTTCATCGATGAAGACGATGCAGGGTGCTTTTTCGTTGGCTTCCTTGAACAGGTCACGGACTTTGGCGGCCCCTCGTCCGACGAACATCTCGACGAATTCGGACCCGGAAATGCTGAAGAACGGTACATCGGCTTCGCCTGCGACAGCGCGGGCAAGCAAGGTTTTACCGGTTCCGGGAGGTCCGACCAGCAGGATGCCTTTCGGATTTTTGGCTCCGATATCTTTGTATTTTTTCGGTTGGTGTAGGTAATCGACGACTTCGTTGAGCGCTTCTTTGGCTTCGTCCTGTCCGGCGACGTCCTTGAATGTCTTGGCGTCTTCACCGGCCTTCACGTAGACTTTGGCGTTCGATTTACCGAATGACAATGCGCCACCGGCTCCGCCGCCCATCCGTTTCGTCATCTGTTTCGCCAACAGGTTGCCCATGCCCCAGAAAAGCAGCAGCGGCAAGACCCACGAGACCAGGATGGAAACGATCGGCGAGGCTTCGGTCGGGATGTCCTTGCTGAAGGTCACATCGGCTTCTTCCAAGCGGCTGACGAGTGTCGGATCATCGATGAGGCCGGTGATGTAGACTTGTTTGTCGCCCGCGTCATCGGTCGCGACGAAGGTGATTTGGGTATCTTCGAGTTTCACTTCGGATACGTCGCCCGTCGACACTTGGTTCAGGAACGTGCTGTAGGTCACTTCCTCAACGCTCCGGTTCATGTAGCTCGGCAAAGCGAAATAGTTCATGAACATCAGGATGCTCAACGCCATCAGCAAGTAATAAGCTGTCCTTCTTCGGTTTTCGGGGTTTTCGTTATTCAGATTTAAATTCCATTTGCGGTTGTTTTTGTTTTTGTCATCTGCCATTTCTGTCAGTTCAATCCTCTCTTTGTTGTGCGTTCATTTCATCGATCAAGGCTTTTAGTTCTTTGATGCCGGCTGCAATTTTTTCAAGCCGCTCCTCGGATACGCCTTCCATCAGCAGGCAGTACTTGCTTTCGATATCCTGCTCCATCTGCTGAATGATCGCTTGGCCTTTCGGGGTAAGCTCCAGGGTGATGAAACGTTCGTCGTCAGCACGCCGTTCCCGCGTCAGATAACCAAGCTGTTCCAGTTTTTTGCAGATGGTCGAGACGTTTCCGTTGTTCATATCCATCACCTTCGCCAACTGGTTGAGTGACAGATTTTCGCTCAGCTTGATTTCCATCAGAATCCGCAACTGCAGCGGGGTAATGCAATAGTCCTTAGCGACCGGGCACATCACGGTATCCTTGGAAACTTGGATGGTCCGCATCAGATCCCAGATCTCTTTTTTCAAAAAATCAATTTTCATTTTGAAATCCGCTCCTTTGCCGGATAATAGTTGTGATGTAAAACTATTCTAAATCAAAACTGTTTTCCGTGCAAGCGGTTCAACTTGTTCTTAAACAAATCCTAAAGATTCATCCCGAATAGGAATGTTGTGGACCCACTATAAAGCAGCTGTGTGAAGAAATCATGAAGACGCTTGAAAGTATTTCATAAGAAAAGTATTTGCGGGCGCTCGCCGGAGGACAGCGGCCGGATGGGGCATCAGCTCCGGCGAGGGGACGCCGGCCGGAGGAACGCGCACCAAAGATGGCCCCACCTCCGATGAGGCCCGCTTCCCCGGAGGTGGGCATTCAGAATGTTGGGCGAACTCCGGCGAGGCCTCCGTTCACCGGAGGAAAGGAAAAAGCAGCCGCTCGCCGGAGGACAGCGGCCGAACCGGGCATCAGCTTCGGCGAGGGGACGCTGGCCGGAGGAACGCGCACCAAAGATGGTCCACCTCCGATGAGGCCCGCTTCCCCGGAGAAGGGCGTTCAGAATGTTGGGCGAACTCCGGGGAGGCCTCCGCTCATCGGAGGAAACAAAAATTGCCTTCCTAACGGTAATATGCGGATGCTTCCTGTCGTCAGCGCTACCGTGTATAATGAAGCAGAGAGATTTTGTGATTACAAAAAAGGACGGATGATCAATATGAAAGCATATAAATATATCCAAACGCCGCTCGGGGAATATTTGTTGGCGGAGAACGGCAAGGGCATCACGTTTCTGGAGCATGCTGCATTGGAGCTGGATCCGCGCATCGAAAAGGAAATCGCGTCCGGCGAAATGGTTGAGGCTGATACGCCGTTGTTGCTGGAAGGGGAGCGCCAATTGCTCGATTATTTCAGAGGTGAACGTCAGGCGTTCAATCTGCCTTTGGATGCGGCCGGAACGCCTTTCCAGTTGAGAGTCTGGGAAGCTTTGCGCCAAATCCCTTACGGTGAGACGCGCAGCTACAAGGACATCGCCATAGCTGTCGAAAATCCCAAAGGCGTCCGCGCCATCGGTATGGCCAACAACCGCAATCCGATTTCGATCATCACGCCTTGCCACCGCGTCATCGGTACGAATGGGAAACTGGTGGGGTACGCCGGCGGGCTGCATCTGAAGGAATATTTGCTGAAGCTTGAAGCGAATGTTGCCATCAAGAAAGCGGGACTATTTTGAATGCGGGGCAAATTGTCGAATGTTCCGCGCGTATTTGACAATTTCAGTACGATGCGGAAGCAAATTATCGAATGTTTCTAGACATTCGACAATTTCGGCCTGAAGTGGAAGCAAGTTACCGAATGTCCCTCACCTATTCGACAATTTCAGCCCACCTTGCTGAGTATTTTGCTCTCCTGGGTACTTCTCGATTCTCAGAAAAGAAAGAGACCGTGGAAATGAGAGGATTTTATCTCCCATTTCCACGGTCTCTTATTTGTCAATACCCTTAAGTTAATGACATTAAGATATCGGGGCTGCTTCTATCATTCTTTTGCGGTTTTATTTGTCATTCCACATACAAAGACAGTTTCTTTTCGATGCGTGTCTGGAAGGCAGCGAAGACGCTGCAGATTGCCCAGTAGATGAGCGCGACCAGGATGTACATGGTCATGTAGTCGAACTCGCGGCCGCCGACGATTTTGGCGTTCTGGAACATTTCCGGAACGGTGATCATTGCCGCCAGGGACGAGCCTTTGATCAGATCAAGCAGCACGTTGCTCATCGGTGGAATCGCGATCCGCATGGCTTGCGGCACGATGACTTTGCGCATAATGAACGACCATTTCAGCCCCAGCGCATAGGCCGCTTCCCATTGTCCGTGGTTGACAGAATTCAATGACGAGCGGATGATTTCCGCGCTGTAGGCGGCTGAACTCATACTGAAACCGATGATGGCTGCCGTGACTGCCGTGAATTGGACGCCGATGAACGGAAAGCCGAAGTAAAGCAGGAACAAGATGACCAAAGTAGGGGTTCCCCTCATGAAGGAGATGTAGATGCGTGCGAGCCAGCGCAGTGGTTTCAACTTGGCTAGCTGCAGCATCGCAAGAACAAAGCCAAGCAGCGTTCCATTCACCATGCTGGTCAACGCGATTCCGAGCGTATAGCCCATCCCCTGAAGGACGTACGGGAGGCTGTCGAGAGCCAATTCCGGATTGAAGATATACTGCCATTGGATGCCTGACATGTCTTGCCCACCTTTCTGTTTGTCTTATTATTACATATCGCTTACGTCAATCACAGGGAAATCGTACTCGATCTGCACAGTCACATCCGCGCCGTCGTAGAATTGTTTCGACAGTTCGGCCAAAGTGCCGTCAGCACGCATTTCTTCCAAAGCTTCGTTGAATTTCTCGGTCAATTCGTCATTGCCTTTTTTGATGGAGAAATTGGTTTCGGATGGGTTGTAGAAAATGTCATGCACTTTTACAGGGATGTCCGGCAAAGCGGCAGTCGCCAATTTTTGTGCGTAGTAGTCGTTCAGGATAACGTCAGTCCGGCCGTTCGCTACGTCCGAAAGATACATATCGTTTGTCGCATTGTCGTAGATTTTTTCTTCTGCGCCGAAGTAACGGGCAACTTTCATGTAAGTTGTTGTAGCCGCACCTGCAGCGATTTTGCCTTTCAGATCTTCGAGCGTTTCGATGCCGGAATTGTCGGATTCACGGACAACCATGGCTCCGAATGAATATTTGTAAGGGGTCGTGTAATTATATTTGTCGGCATTTTCGCCATTGCGGTCGATTCCGAATGCTGCAACATCCACTGCGCCGCTGTTAACGGAAGTAAGCATGCCGTCAACGCCCATTTCTGTGAATTCTACCTCAACGCCGATGCGCTCAGCGACTTCACGTAGGATTTCCACTTCGTAACCGGTCAATTCATCGGTTTCTTTGTCGTGATAAGAATTAGGGTAAAGCGTCCCGGAAGTGGCTGCCTTCAAGACGCCGGCTTCCTCAATTTTGTCCCATGCTGTTTCTGAATCAGTTAACACCGCTGTATCAGTAGCGCTGCTGTCGGCTGTTTCGCCGCTCCCGCAAGCTGCCAAAGTCAAACCCAGTAATGCTGTCAAACCGCCAAATAAAACTCTCTTTTTCTTAACCATCCGTGAAACCTCTCCTTTTTCCTCGAATAAGAACTAGACATAAGATAGCACGTATCCGGATTGAAAGCAACCGTTTTACACATAAAAATAACACAGTTTTTATTGCTGTTATAAATTGGTTTCATCAAAAAGATTGAACAAAATGAACATGTATTCTTCTGTGTTTCCGAACATTCGCTCGGGAGGTTGTTACAGTTCGCAAAACAGTTTGTGAAGTGGGGAACAGCTCCTGCAATATGCAATGAAAGTTACTGAAAACAAGAAGAGGGCACATTAGGGAACTTTGCCTCGGAGCGAGCCGGAATAGTCGAATACTCGAGGAACATCCGATTATTTGGATCGGTCGCGGGACGAAATTGTCGAATGCTTAGTAACATTCGACAATTTGACCCCAGAGCTAAGCAGATTTATCGAATATTCGAGGAACATTCGACAATTTCGCCCAAAAGCCAAGTATGCAAAAAACCCGGATCGGTGTCAAACACCAATCCGGGTCTATCAAGTTTAAATATCAATCATATTTTCCTCAACGAACCCCGCGCACGTTCTCTGCATCGAAGCTGAAAAGGATGCCGTTGCCCGGCACATCCAGCTGCATCCGCTCGACGATGGCGGCTTCCACAGTGGGAGCGACATCAGACGTGACGAGGTTCATGATGATGTCCTTGCCGTTGTCGAGTTCGATCCCGAACACTTTCCGGCATTTTTCTGCGAAGGCGCCGGTCCCATGGAAGAGGGTACCCCCGCGCGCACCCGCCGCGGCGGCCGCTTCGACGACCTCGTCACCCAACCCAGCGGCCACGAGCGTGAAGACAGCTTCGTGACCGGGAGTCGGATGGGCATCCTCTTCAACCATGTGCAGGCGTTCACCGTGCGTACCCAGCAGGTGGGCAACGGGACTCGTGAACAAAATGCCGCGATTCGGCAGCTCGAAGTGGAAGAGCGAGCTGATGTGGTCGATGGCAGGTTGCGTCTTATCACGCGCGCAGACCATAAAGAGGATTTCTTTTTTTACTTCATAAAAACCGATTGTGCGCAATAATGTGCTGGAAACCGTTCCGGAACCATGCAGGATGGACCCTCCGGTGATGCCGCATTTCTTCGCTTCCTCAAGCACGCGGCTGGCTTTGCCGATGTTGACGACGACAAAAATGACGTCGTAGAATCGTGTATTCTCAATTTGTTTGGTCAATCAAAGACCCTCCTTTACACTGTTGCGCTGGTAGATGGCGCCTAACAATTGCAGCGAAATGATCGGCATCATCGCCACCATCGCGATCATCCCGAAGCCTTCCAGGAGCACGTTGGCGTCCGGCGTGATTTCCGCGACACCCTGGATGAACGCCAGGATGAAAGTGGCCGTCATCGGACCTGAAGCCACGCCACCCGCATCAAAGGCGATCCCGACGAACAGCTTCGGGACTTTGTAGGAGAGGGCGAGGATGATCAGATAGCCGGGGACGAGATAGTGCCACAGCTGCAGCCAAGGGATGAGTACGCGCACGACCGACAAGAGGACGGCCAGACCGACGCCGATGGACAGGAAGCCCAGCACAATACCGCGCTTTACATATCCAGTTGTAACATCTTCTATTTGATGCGTCAATACATAGACTGCCGGTTCTGCCAAAATGACCAGTACACCCAGTATGAAACCGACGACCAGCACCGGAATGGCACTGTCCATCCCAGCAATCAGCATGCCGAGTTTACGTCCGACTTCCATGAAACCGGCATTGACGCCTGTCAGGAATAGCACCAACCCGACAAAGAGATAGGCCATACCCAAGAAAATGCGGCGGAAAGCCCGTTTTGAAAGTTTTTCGTCGGCGAAAAAGATGTGGTTCAGCACGAAGATGATCAGGATCGGCGAAACCGCCAAGAGGATTTCGCCGGCGATCTTCGGCAGTTCGTGCAGGAAGGGCGCAAGCCAATGGGTCGCTGTAGCCGCGCTGGCTGGTATCGAGCCCGAGAGCGGTTCGTCGGAACGGACGAACAATCCCAGGATCAAGACTGCCAAAATGGCACCGGCTGAGGCGATCCCGACCAGACCGAAACTGTCTTCCTCCGCTGATTGCGTCCGCCGGTTCAAAGAAGCCACCCCGACCGCCAGCGCCAACATGAAGGGAACGGTCAAAGCACCGGTCGTCGATCCCGAGGCATCAAACGCGATGGCGAAGAGATCGTTGGTGCTGAAGTAGGCCAAGCCGAAGATGACCAGGTAGAGGAACGTGAACGTTTTGTTCAGCGGATAACGGTAAACGATCCGGAACAGGCCGAGCGTCAGTAAGACAGCGATGCCGACGGAAACGACGACCAGGAGCAAGTTTTTCGGATACATGCCGTTCGTGACCTCGGAAACCTGCGTCGCCAAAATATGCAGATCCGGTTCCGCAATCGAGATGAAGAAACCCAAAACAAGCCCCATCCCGAGCACGTATTTCATGCTGTTGCTGCGGGCCAAGCCTTTCCCGAGGAATTTTCCGATTGGTGTAATGCCGATGTCCACACCGAACAGGAAGATCGACAAGCCAATGATGATCAAAAATGCACCGAACAGGAAACGCTGCAGATCAATCGTTTCGAGCGGCGTCACCGTGAAATGAAGCAGGACGACAAGCAAGGTGATCGGCAGCACGGACTGCAGAACTTCCCTCAATTTTTCAGTAAATATACCCATATATTCAATCCTTTCATAGTGATGTTATAATCTTGAAGAGTAATATTCATACATTAAACCTAACACGTAAACTATTAAATAGGAAGTAAAATGCATCTGTTTATATGAAACGGACAATATCCTTACGCTTTCAGGAAATTCCCCGGGTCCTACCGCTGCTGCCCACCGCTGCTTCCCACGGCCGCAAAAGCCAACCGTTTTATTTTGACGGAAGCGCCCCAAAGCATTAGAATAAAGGAAACAATAGGCTTCATGAAGGATGATTAATATGAGCATAAAAAACAAAAACCTGCTGAAAACTGCCGTTTTGGCGGGGGCAGCGGCTTATCTGCATCTCCAAAATACCTGGGTCCAGAAGACCGAATATACGATTCCGGTCAAGAACCTGGCACCGGAAAATGAAGGACTGAAGATCGTCCAGCTTTCCGATATCCATTTGCCGAAAGAAAAAATCGACCTGAACAAGCTGGTCGACATGACTAAGGATGCGGATCCGGATTTCATCTTTCTGACCGGGGACCAGATTCAAGGGGATGAAACTTTTGACCCAGCGGTGGCGGACAAGCTGTTCCGGAAGTTGGCGGCGATTGCACCGACTTATGCCATCACCGGGAACCATGACCGCCATTCACCAATGTTCAAAATTGCGGTGGATCTGTACAAAAAAGCAGGCATCCGCTTTCTGGAAGACGAAGCGATCAGCGTCCTGGCGAAGGGCAGAAAACCTGTCGTGATCATGGGTCTGAACGACAAAAGTGCAGCTATCCAAAAAATCACCAAGGACTTCCTGAAAAAGATCAGGCTCCGTAAAGATTGGCAAGGCCAAACGCGGCTCTTGCTGGCGCACCGTCCTGAGCATTTCCTGAAGTACCATACTGATCCGGAAAAGTCAGCTGACATCACGTTCGCCGGCCATGCGCACGGCGGCCAGATCCGCATCCCCAGACTGGGCGGACTCTACGCGCCTGGGCAAGGAAGGTTGCCGCAGCATACCGAAGGGGTCTACCTGTTGCCGACGGATCCGGACAAGAAACTGGTCGTCAGCCGCGGCATCGGTGGATCATCGTTTCCGTTCCGCGTCAACAACCGTCCTGAAATGGTCATTGTGACCTTGACGAACGGCTCGGTTTCAGAATCCTTGCAGACGCAACCGGGTTGATTGCCTGAAGCGGAGAGGGAAAAGTTTTCCCTCCGGTTTGTTATGTAAGCGCATCAATAATTTTTGTGTTTCTGATGGAATTGCGTTACACTTAAGGTAATAAGTAGAAGGAGCGTGGATTATCATGGTAAAGAGCGCAATGGATAGAATGCCTTTGACTGACGGTTTTACAATCCCGGGTATTGGATACGGCACATGGGGCGTGAGCAATGATGAAGCGGAAGAGTTAATTTTCATGGCCATCATGCGTGGATTCCGCCTGATTGATACAGGCAGCATGTACGGAAACGAAGTCGGCGTAGGCCGCGGTATCCATAAAGCCATCAACGCAGGAATTTCCAGAGATGATATTTTTGTCGTGACCAAGCTCGGTAAAGACGACATGGGATATGAGAAAGCATCAGACGCTATCCGTGCCAGCTACGACCGTCTCGGATTAAAATACATCGACTTGTTCCTGATCCACTTCCCAAGTCCTGACGAAGGCGTAACAGCAGCCACTTGGAAAGCGCTGGAGGAAGCCAAGGATTCCGGAATCGTCCGCAGTATCGGCGTCTCCAACTTCATGCGTGGAGATCTGAAGGAATTGTTGGGCAATTCCCGCATCAAACCGGTCGTCAACCAATTGGAAATCAACCCGTTCAATCTCATGGAGGAAGTGGACGATTTCGGTTACGACAACAACATCATGACGATGGCCTATAGCCCGCTGGCCAAGGGAAGAGCCCTGGAAGACGGAAAAGTCATGAAAATCGCCGAAAAATACGGCAAGACACCGGCGCAGATCGTATTGAAATGGGCCGTGCAGCGCGACCTTATTCCGATTCCGAAAACAAAAGATGCCGACCGCATGAAAGAAAATCTTGAACTGTTCGACTTCACCTTGACGGACGAGGAATTGGAAAGAATCACCCGCATCAAGAAAGACAGCAACTTCGTTAAGGGACACCAAGACCACAATCTCGGCAAGCGAATCGGGGTCGATACCCATAGCATCAAGTGATGCCAATCAAGTCAAGGCTGGGGGCTTACGGGTCCCTGGCTTTTTTGGCTGTGAGCATATTTTTGAAAGAAGGATGTGCGGAATGCAAAATATCCACAAGAAAAATGAATTGGTTTTTGCCCTTATCTGGATCGCTGTCTACGTAATCGGCATCAGTACCGCTGATGGCCTGTCCGAATCGTTCGGGATACTGAAGGTGGTCACGGTACCTGTGGCGCTGGTGTTGAGCTTCTTTTTGTCCGGATGGATCCGGAAGAACAATCTTCAACAATACTATGGGCTCCGGCCGGTCGCATCCGCCGATTACCGCAAGTATCTGTATTTTTTGCCGCTGCTGACCTTGTCGACAGTCAATCTGTGGAACGGTGTCGTTTTTGAACGCTCTTTTCTGGAAACTGTCCTGTTCATCGGCAGCATGCTGTTCATCGGCTTTCTTGAGGAAGTTATCTTCAGGGGCTTCCTTTTCAAAGCATTAAGCATGAGAAGTGTCCGCTCAGCGCTGCTCATATCCAGCGTCACCTTTGGGATGGGCCATATTGTGAACTTGCTGAACGGGGCGGATTTTCTCCCAACGCTGCTGCAGATCGGTTACGCGACGGCAATCGGCTTCCTTTTTACGGTGCTTTTCATGAAGACAAAAAGTCTGTGGCCGGGTATCCTTGCGCACGCGTTCATCAATGCGACAAGCCTATTCGCTGTGGAAGGGAATGGGTCCGTCCAGCTCATCAGCAGTCTCGTAATGGTGGGCCTGTCCGTTGGCTACGCGCTGTACCTTTTAGGCAGCATTTCTGAAAATTAGAGGCAACCTTCACTATGGAGCTGTTTTGGAAGTGATATAATGGCTGTAAATATGCAGAACAAGGAAGGAATAGAATGAATTTTCATTATGATGAAGAAGCGATCCGCTATCTGAAGGCCAAGGATCCGATATTGGCGGACATCATCAACCGGATTGGCCCGATCGAACGGCCGATCGATGCGGATTTGTTTTCTGCGCTCATCAACAACATCGTCGGCCAGCAGATTTCGATGAAAGCGCAGGAGACCGTCTGGAAAAGGATGATTGCCGCTTTCGGTGCGGTCACGCCGGAGAATCTTTGCCGGGTGAGCATCGAAGAAATCCAGCAGTGCGGCTTGTCGACCCGCAAAGCGACCTATATCCGAGAGGCGGCGGAAAAAGTCATTTCCGGCGAGTGTGATCTGGAAGCTCTGAAGGATATGAGCGACGAAGAGGTCATTGCCGAGTTGTCGCAACTGCGCGGCATCGGCAAATGGACAGCCGAGATGTTGCTGATTTTTTCGATGGGCCGTCAGGATGTGCTGAGCTGGGACGACCTCGCCATCCATCGCGGACTGCGGATGGTCTACCATCACCGCAAAATCACAAAGCCGCTGTTCCAGAAATACAAGCGGCGTTATGCGCCATACGGATCGGTCGCGAGCCTTTATCTGTGGGAAGTGTCCGTCGGCATCCTGCCGGGTCTGAAGGATTATGCACCTCTGACGGAAGCCGAAAAGAAAAAACGCCAAAAGCAGCGCCAACAACTGAAACGGGCGGAAAAGCAAAGGCTATAATGCAAGGAAACCAGCATCCTAACTACATCGGGATGCTTTTTTGCATTGATTGGGATAGCGGTTGGGATTAGCGCCTTAAAAAAGAGGGTATCATTAAGCAATCCGCCTCCGATTAGTGTAGAATGGGGATAGAATGTTTTAAAGACAACAATGAGTGAGGGGATAAAATCATGATCAGACTAGGCATCATCGGAACGAGCAGCATCGCGCATGAATTCGCCACAGCGGCAAAAGCATCCGGACAATTCGAAATTAAGGCGGTCTACAGCCGCAACCAGTTCACCGCCCAAAGCTTCGGGGAAAGCTACGGTGCAGATATTTTCGTCACGGACTTGGAGAAGTTCACAGCTTTGGAGGAAGTCGATGCCGTCTACATCGCATCGCCGAACAGCCTCCATTTCGAACAAGCCATGTCGGCCATCGCAAACGGCAAGCATCTCATTGTCGAAAAGCCGATTTTCTCGAACACAAAGGAATGGGAAGCTGCCTTCTCAGCGGCCAAAGCGAACGATGTCTTCCTGTTTGAAGCAGCCCGCCACCTGCATGAACCGAACTTTGCGCTTGTCCAGAACGAAATCGCCAAATTGGGCGAAATCGACGGTGCAAGCTTCACCTATGCAAAATATTCCTCCCGTTATGATCAGGTGTTGGCCGGCGAGGAACCGAACATCTTCTCGCTGAAATTTTCTGGCGGGGCGCTCTCCGATTTGGGCGTGTACTTATTGTACGCCGCCATCGCTTGGTTCGGAGTGCCCGAGGATGTCGATTATGCCGCCAAGAAAATCCAGACAGGCGTTGACGGAGCCGGCACGATGCTGCTGAAATATCCCTATTTCACAGTCAGCCTGCACACGTCGAAAATCTACAATTCTTTCGCCGATTCGGAAATTTACAGCGGCAAAAAAACATTGCTGTTGGATGGCGTCAATCTGATCCAATCGGTTGAACTGGTGGACGGCGAGACCAACGAGCGCTACCAACTGGCCGAAAAAGCCTCGGGACATTTCATGGATGACGAAGTCCGTGACTTCGCGCGCGTCTTGAATGATCCGGAAAATCCTGATAGTATAGAAGACTACGAACGTTGGACGCAGATCAGCCGGGACGTCAACCGGACAATGGCAGCTTTGCGCAAAAAAGCGGGCATCGTTTACCCGGCCGATGAAGTTGAGGCATAGTTCAGCCGGATACTCCCGCGCGAGGTGCGCACCGCAGCACAAGCACAGGCTGCATTACAAGAAATGAGGAAATGAATGATGATGATGGAAGAAATGGCGATGCCATTCGAAAAGTACTGGCACGAGATGAGCTTTCAGCTGCCGACGCCGATCCAGGAGAATGTCTTCAAGCCGTTGCTGGAAGGCAAGGATGTCGTCGGTCTGTCGCCGACCGGTACCGGCAAAACGTTGGCTTATGCCCTCCCGTTGCTGCAAAAAACGGAGGCCA
The DNA here is from genome assembly GCF_055118575.1 of Trichococcus sp. Taxonomy (NCBI): domain Bacteria; kingdom Bacillati; phylum Bacillota; class Bacilli; order Lactobacillales; family Carnobacteriaceae; genus Trichococcus; species Trichococcus sp. The sequence goes on from NZ_JBSQPW010000035.1 coordinate 22,851, forward strand.
ATAAGGAACTGCAATTGTTGGTGCTTGTGCCTTCGCAAGAATTGGCGCACCAAGTAGGGCATGTCCTTTCCGAATGGGGCTCCCTGAAAGACCTGAACGCACAAGTGATCATAGGTGGCGCGAACGTGGGCCGTCAGATCGACAAGCTGAAGGAGAAGCCGGAGATCGTGGTCGGAACGCCGGGACGATTGCTCGAATTGGCCAACCAGAAAAAACTGAAGCTGCATAACATCAAGACGGTCATCCTGGATGAAGCGGATTACTTATTGCAGGAAGAACATCTGAATGCTTTGCGCGAGTTGATCAAAAAAATGCCGGGTTCCCGTCAGATGGGGTTCTTTTCGGCTACGAACAGTGAAAATCTGAAGGATATCCAGAAATGGTTCAACACCGAGCCAGTTTGGTTCGATACGACCAAAGAAGGCCAGTTCATGGACCAGACCATCCATGGTTTCATTGAGGCGCCTACGCGCAAGCGTGCGGAAATGCTGCGCCGTTTGGGCAATCTCGAAGGGATGCAGGCGCTCGTTTTCGTGAACGCTACCCAGGAACTTGATTATTTGGCGCAAAAATTGCAGTTCGAAGGCATCAATGTCCGCATGCTGCACAGTGATTACGGCAAGGCACAGCGCAAAAGCGCCATGGATGAATTCCGTAAAGGCAATGTGACGTTTTTGCTGACGACGGATGTTTCCGCCCGCGGGATCGACATCCAGGATTTGCCGTACGTCATCCATTACGACCTGCCGCTTTCGAAGGAGACCTACTTGCACCGCTCCGGACGTACGGGTCGGATGGGCAAAAAGGGGATTGTGCTGTCCTTGGTGAATGACCGCAACAGTCGCGATATCAAACGCTTCGCGCCGCATCCGGATGAAGTGAAGGAATTCTTCATCTATGGCGGGGAGCTCGTCGATCAATTGCCGAGCCGCGAAGACCGTGAAGCTATCCGTGATGTGCAGAAAGCGGCCGCAGCCAAAGCGATCAAAATCCAGAAAAAAGCTGCTTCGAAAGAGGAGCAGGCGTTGCCGGAAGCTGCCGCGTCCGCAAAAAAAACCAAAAAGAAAAAAATCCGAACAAAAACGCTGAAGAACAAAGGTGCGCGCCGCAAGCCAACTGAGAAAAAGCTATCTGAATAACGCAAGATCTTTCCGCACTCTGCCGGAAAGGCAGCCCAGATCCGCACATGCGGGGGCTGTCCGCGGCGGCGTGCGGATTTTTGCGTTCATCGGGATGTGGGCCGAAATCCCGGCCAATCCGGCAGTCGCCGGAGGACAAGCAAAGAATAAGGAACATTGCCAGCTCCGGCGGCACAGGCGTCGCCGGAGCTGGCCGCTTGCTGCGCATGCGCAGCTCCGGTAAAGCATCCCTTACCGGAGAAGCGGATCGGGATGCTGTCCTGAACGCCGGCAGAGCCGGTGTTCACCGGAGCTGGCATTGACTCCGCAGACTCCGTTCTTCATTTTTCCTTTCCTGGTCCGTTGCGGGGATCCCCGCACAACTGTATAATCAAAGATAGAGAACCAATATGTATACGGATAGGGAACAAAGTCCGCTATGCAGCACAAGAAAGGGGTGGATGCTATCTATGGTCACCATCAATGACATCGCCAAAATGGCCGGTGTGGCGAAGAGCACCGTTTCCCGTTATCTGAATGGCGGGGCGGTCAGCGAAAAAACAAAGGCGAAGCTGGATGCGATCGTCGCCGAAAACGACTACAAACCGAACAAATTTGCCCAAAGTCTGAAAGCAAAACGCACGCACATGATCGGGACGATCATTCCGCGTCTGAATTCCTTCGCGACGAACGAAGCCTTGCGGGGCTTGGAGAACAGTCTGCGCCTTTCCAAAAATCAACTGCTGATCACGAATGCGGATCAGAGCCGCGAGCGCGAAATCGAAGCCATCACCACCTTGGCGAAACAGCGCGTCGACGGCATCGTCTTCTTCGCGGCGGCCATCACACCGGCGCATGTGAAGGCGTTCGAAGAGGCAGCTGTTCCGGTCGTCATCGTCGGACAATCGCATCCTGATTTCCATTGCATCATCCACGATGACGAGAAGGCGGGGCGTTCTGTCGGGGACTATGCGGTTGCGAACGGGCACAGGAACATTTTGGTCTTCGGGGTCGACGAATCCGATAAGGCGGTCGGGGTGACCCGCCGCAGCGGCATCGAGCAGGCTTTCGAAGGCCACGATATCGACTACACCTTCGTCAAAACGAGTTTCGCCATGAAGGATGCCTACGAAAAGGCGCTGGAAATCCTCCCGCAATCACATGCGACTTTCGTGATCGGCGCGACCGACAACATCGCGATTGGGATCATGCGTGCGGCTCACGAACTGCAGATCGAAATCCCCGATCAGCTTTCCTTGGCCGGCTTCGGGGGATACGAAATCACTGAGGCGGTTTATCCGCGCATCACGACAGTGCATTATCCATTTACGGAATCCGGCGAATTGGCTGCCAAAATCCTGATGGAACTGATTTTGGAAAAAGAAGTTGATCGGATCCAAATATTGGATAACGAGCTGTTGATCAGGGAATCGACAGGCGGAAAAGTTTAGTACTTACGGGGAGCCGGTATCATTCCATATGCCGATCTCGTCAGGTCCGAATAATAAAAGCATGCACGGATAGGTCCATTGAGTGATGAGCCTATCCGTGCATGTTTTATGGTGCAGCTATCTTTACCTGTAGGTTAATGAAAGGTTTTTTGAACAAAAAGAAGGTAAGTGTCTATAATCGTTTGAAGTGCTTTAGCTAAAGGATAATCAAAGCCTATAAGTAAGTTTATTCCCTTTATTTTAGTTAACTCAATAGTTAACTAAAATAAAAATAAAATAAAAAGATAAACGTAAAAACTATTGACAACGTTTACAGTAACGTATATTATTGCCTTATAAGTTGATTTAATAAATAGAGGTTAATGAATCGGTTAACTATATAAGGGAGGAGAAATGCACGCATAGCCATATACACAGGAAGGTTTTCAAGGGGGAATACCGCAAGCGAGTACAGACATAGTTATCATCCCAATTTTTGTGAACGCTATTTTACATACCGGCTAAAAATAATTCATTGGAGGAAGAAAATAATGATAAACAGAAAGAGATTCTTCACAACGACTTTATCGATTGCGAGCGTGCTTACTTTGGCGGCATGCGGCGGGAGCGGCGATGCTGCATCCGATTCAGGTGCTGCAGGCGGAGATGATTCCAAAACATTGACATTCATGTTCCGTGGCGGTGAGGATGAGCAGAAAGCTTATGAAGCTGCAATCGAAGCTTACGAAACAGACCATCCCGGCGTTGATGTTGAGATAATCGCCACTGATCCTGACCAATACGACACCAAATTGCAAGCTTCCATCGCCGGCAACGATATCCCGGATGTCTTCTACGTCGCACAAGGGGATGTCATGGCTTACGTCGACAACGGCATTCTGATGGATATCACGGAAGAAGTCGAAAATTCCGATTTTGACATCAATAATGTCTGGGAATACGGTGTGGACAGCTACCGTTACGATGGGAAAAATGTAGGGGAAGGCAACATCTATGGCTTACCGAAAGACGTGGGTCCATTTGCGCTTGGCTACAATAAAACCATGTTCGAAGAAATGGGTATTCCGTTACCGGATACCGATGTTCCTTATACTTGGGATCAGTTCGTGGAAGTCGGGAAGCAGCTTACGACCGATACGGATGGCGATGGCGAAGTCGATCAATGGGCAAACGGGTTCAACGTGGCTTGGTCGCTGCAAGCTTTCGTCTGGAGCAATGGGGCCGACTTCCTGAATGAGGACAAAACGAAAGTCACAGTGGATACACCAGAATTCGCAGAAGCTTTGCAATACTTTGCAGATCTGCAGAACGTGCACGAACTGACGCCGTCCATCGCACAAGCGCAAACCTTGGATACCTACCAAAGATGGATGAATGGGGAAATCGGCTTCTTCCCGGTTGGACCATGGGATATGAGCACCTACGCAGGCTTGGATTTCGAATATGACTTGATCCCTTGGCCAGCAGGATCCACAGGTGTGCCGGCTTCCTTCGTCGGTTCATTGGGCATCGCGGTGGCAGACTCCACGGAACATAAAGAAGAAGCGATCGAACTTGCCATGTACCTGTCCACTTCTGAAGAAGGACAACAGCAATTGGTGGATGCGCAAATCCAAATCCCTAACTTGATCGATATGGCAGAGGAATGGGCAGCCGATACAGAATCCGTGCCGAGCAACAAACAAGAATTTTTGGATGTTGTCAGCGAATACGGCCGTTCCATGCCGGCAGCAAGCACGTATACCGCAGAATGGTATGACGAATTCTTCATCAATATCCAGCCGGTGTTGGATGGGGATCAGACAGCCGCGGAGTATCTGAAAGCGGTTCAACCAAGAATGCAGGAACTGCTTGATGCTTCCATCATGCAACACGAACAGGCAGCAAAATAACAAAATCTGAAAATAAGGCATCTTACATAAAATGTCGGATGCCTTATTTTATTAGGAGGCAGAATTAAATGGAAGTGACCGAAAAGAAGGCGAAAACGATCGCCTTGAAGAAAAGCAAGAAGAGCAACCTGTACAAGAGTGAACATCGTGCGGCGTTCCTGTTCATCCTCATCCCCGTCATCGGCTTCATCCTCTTCTCGATGATACCCTTTCTGATCAGCTTGTATGCCTCGTTTACGGACTGGAACGGCATCGGTCAGATGAATTTTATCGGGCTTAAAAATTATCAGAACCTGTTTGAGGATAAATATTTTTGGCAGACCCTCTACAATACCTTCTACATGATGATCGGGATCCCGATCGGACTGCTGATTTCGTTCCTCTTGGCTTCAGCTTTGAGCCGCAAAATCGTCGGAAAAACAATTTTCCGGGTCATTTACTACATCCCGGTCGTGTCTTCCTTGGCCGCCATCTCGATCCTTTGGCAATGGGCGTATAACGGAGACTTCGGTTTGGTGAATCAAGTGCTGGATCTCGTCGGCATCGAAGGACCGAACTGGCTGCAGAATGTGAACACGGTCAAACCGGCCATCATCATCATGGCGGTCTGGAAGGGCGTAGGCTATTCGATGCTTTTGTACTTGGCGGCGATCCAAAGTGTACCGCGGACGTTTTATGAGGCTGCGGAATTGGATGGCGCGAGCGCATTCCAACGTTTCCGCTACATCACTTGGCCGATGGTAAAACCGATAACCTTCTTCCTGATCGTCACCAACATCATCGGTGGCTCTCAATTGTTTACGGAGGTCAATATCATGACCCCTACCGGCGGACCGCAATACGCTTCAGCGACGGTCGTTTGGTATTTATGGAGACAGGCTTTCAGCAACTGGAAAATGGGATACGCTTCGGCAATTTCGGTTGTGCTGGGCATCATCATCTTCATCATAACAGCGTTGCAGTTCTATATGAACAGACGCTCAAGTTATAAATTGGACTAGAAAGGGTGGCTTAAATGAAACGAGAATCAAAAATCGGGAACACGATCATCTTCATCATTCTGTTGATCGGAGCGGTCATCATGGTAGCACCTTTGCTGTGGATGATTTCGACTTCCCTGAAGGACAAGAGCGGCGTTTTTTCATTGCCGCCGCAATGGATCCCGGATCCCTTCATTACCGATGCGTACACTAGATTATTCGAACTGGATCAGCTGTGGTCCGGTGTCAAAAACTCGATCATCGTTTCCTTCTCGGTGACCATCGTAGGAACAATCACTTCGAGTATGGCGGCTTTTTCTTTCGCCAAATTAAGATTGCCTTTCAAAAATATGGTTTTTCTTTTGCTGCTGATTGGCATCATGATCCCATATCCAAGCATCATGATCCCGCAGTTTGTCATCTTTTCCAAAATCGGCTGGGTCAATACATTGCTGCCGTTGATCGTTCCGGGCATGTTCGGGAACATCACGATGATTTTCTTCCTGCGCCAATACCTGTCGAATGTGCCGGATTCTATCGTGGAAGCGGCCAAAATCGATGGCGCCAACTATTTCCAAATTTTTTCCAAATTGATTGTGCCTGCGATTAAGCCGGCCATCGCCGCTCAGTTCATCCTATGGTTCATGGGAGCCTGGAATGACTATTTGGCGCCATTACTGTACCTGAACAGCCCGGAAAAGCAAACGCTGCAGGTGGTCATCGCGAACTTGAATGCCAGCTATGCAATCCAGACGGATTATCCGCTGATCATGGCAGCTTCGGTCATTTCACTAATACCGGTGCTTACCATCTTCATCATTTTCCAGAAGCAGATCATCGAGTCCGTTGCGCTTTCAGCGGTGAAGGGATAACGCTATGGAAGAACTGGAAGCAATCCGCTCTTATGGTTGGAATACACTGGGAGGCCATGATCCGACCATGATCAAAGACCGCAAAAGCGGTGATTATTATCTGTTCTCCACCGATTCCGTGGTGGATGGTGTGTATACATCCGGTATCCAGATCAGGAAGTCAGCCGACAAAATCCATTGGGAGTATCTCGGGACAGCTTTTGATGGCGTTCCGGAAGAGGCATTCGCCTGGACAAAAGCGGAAGGGCTGTGGGCGCCGGAAATCATCCATCATGGAGGGCAATACCGGATGTATTATTCGGCTTCGAGCTTCGGGAGTACGACTTCCTGTATCGGTCTCGCCGTAGCGGCAGAACCGGAAGGGCCTTGGGAACACCAAGGCATAGTCGTCAGGACGAACAGCGAAATCGCGACGCATAATGCAATCGATGCGAATGTGGTTTGCGATAAAACAGGGAACATGTGGCTTTGCTATGGCTCATTCTTTGGCGGCATCTACTTGCTCCAACTCGATCCGGAGTCAGGCTTGCCCTTGGTGGCAGGTGATTTCGGAAGCTGCATCGCCAAGCGCGACCGTTCGATTCTGGACGGCGCCATTGAAGGTGCATTCATTTTTCACCATGAAGAGTCGGACTATTATTATTTGTTCACTTCCTATGATTCCCTGTTCGACACTTACAACGTCAGGGTCGCACGTTCGAAATCGATCCAGGGTCCCTATTTGGATTATGCAGGCAACGGCATGCTGCAGAGCGAGCTTCATGATGAGGTTGGGACAAAAGTGTTGGGGAGCTATCAGTTTGAGGAAGACATTGCTTGGATGGCACCCGGACACAATTCAATTTTTCAGGAACCCGGTGGCAGTGATGTGTACATGATCCATCATGTGCGTATCGCGACGGATCTGGACAAACCACTGGCTTTCATCAGAAGACTCCATTGGCTGAAAAATGGCTGGCCGGTCGTTTCACCGGAATATGTTTCCGAAACGGAACAGGACACCGAAGCAGAAACTCCTCAGATGGATGTTCTGCCTGGGGAATGGCATCTGGTGCGTTTTGCCCAGGATAACAGCGGACTGGTCAAGGCCGAATACGAAACACTTCTGGAGCAACAACTGACGGAAATCGAAAACCATGGAGACGGGAATTTTTACGATAACCTGACCGGCAGCCATTTCCGCATTTGGAAAGGCTGCAACTGGAGATTATCCGCGCCGGAATGGCAAATAGCCGGGATGGATGCGGAAGGAAACGCATTTTTTGGAAAGAAGGTGTAAGGATGGATTGGTCAAGCAAAACAATGGGCGTATTGGAGCGAATCATGTTTTTGTCCGTGCTCAATGTCCTATGGCTGATGGGTGTTGCAGCCGGACTTGGCATCTTCGGGCTGTTCCCGGCGACGTTTGCGCTCTTCAAACTGTTCGGCCAGCAAGAATTGTTTGAAACCCAGAGCCCGATCAAACCGATCTTCAAAGCATTCTGGCTGCACTATCGGGCCTGCTTTTTGAAAGCCAACGGTATCGGATTGGTGTATGCCGCTGTCTTGTTCAGTATCGGGATCGATAAGAACATCGTCCAATTGTACGAACCGTGGGGCTCCGTTTTGTTGGTGCCACTGAACTTGCTTTCGATCTATGTGCTGTTGACGCTCGCATTTTTGATTCCGATCGATATCCATACGGAAGGGTCAACGAGAGAAAAAATGAAGCTTGCTCTGCTTGCTCCTGTACTCATGCCCAAAGCGAGTGCGTTGATAGTGTTGGTGGGCATAGGCAGTGTGATTCTGGCGGATGTATTTGCGGCGGGAATCTTCTTGTTCTACGTTTCCCTGGCGATTTTGTTGCTGAACAAGATCAGCCTGAAATCGATGTACCAAAAGAGTGTCATCGTCGAACGTGCGTTGGCATAAGGATGAGAAAATCTACGAAAGAGGCTTAATTATGGAAAAAGTGCAGACAACCTACAAAAACCCGATCGTGATCGAAAGAGCGGATCCCTGGGTCTACAAACATACTGACGGGTACTATTATTTCACAGGCTCGGTGCCGGGCTATCAGGAAATCGAAGTGCGCCGGGCGAAAAGCCTGGACGGACTGGAAGACGGGGAGCGCGCCAGCGTCTGGCAGGCGCACGCAACGGGCCCGATGAGCAGCCTGATCTGGGCGCCGGAAATCCATTTCATCCAAGGACGCTGGTATATCTATTTCGCCGCTGCCGGAACGGATAAGGTCGCCAAAGGTACTTTTCAGCACCGCATGTTCGTGCTGGAATGCGATAGCGAAAATCCCTTGACCGGTGAGTGGATCGAAAAGGGCCAGGTCAAAACGGCCTTCGAAAGCTTCAGT
>NZ_JBSQPW010000036.1:0-29445 GCF_055118575.1 Trichococcus sp.
GCAATAGGACAGATTTATCTAATTTCCGAAGGGCTTACCCGTGAAGCTGGCCATCAAATTTGATGGCATGAAACATTTTGGAAACCTGTGAAACACCTACGGTGAAGCACTTTTCAATTCGAAAAATTTTATACTTTCCTGCTATACAAAAAAGAATGGCTGTCTCCCGATGAGACAGCCACCCCTTTCCAACGGAAGAAATTTTTATACTTCTAAAATTTCTTTTTCTTTGTCCGCTGTTATTTTGTCGATTTCTTTGGAAGATTTGTCGGTGAATTCTTGCACTTTCTTTTCGTAAGTACGCAACTCATCTTCTGTGATTTCTTTGTTCTTTTCTGCTTTCTTCAATGCTTCGATGGCATCGCGGCGAATATTGCGGATAGAGATCTTGGCCGCTTCATTTTCTTTGCCGACGGTTTTTGCCAACTCCTTGCGTCGTTCTGAAGTCAATGGCGGAATCACCAAGCGGATGACATTTCCGTCATTTGCTGGGTTGATACCCAAGTCGCTTTGGTAAATTGCGCGTTCGATATCACCGATACTGGATTTATCGTAAGGTGTTATCAACAACATGCGTCCTTCTGGAATCGTAATGGAAGCCAACTGATTCACTGGCGTACTCGCTCCGTAGTATTCCACTTCAATACGGTCCAATAAACTCGAATTGGCGCGGCCAGCCCGAATCGATCCAAGTTCGCGGATCAGAGCAGCTTCCGTTTTTTTCATTCTTTCGAGCGCATTATCCAGGATTGCTTTAACCATGATTATTTCCCCCTAACAGTAGTTCCGATATCTTCTCCCATTATAACACGGCGAATATTCCCTTGTCTGTTTAAGTTAAACACAACCAGCGGGATGTCGTTATCCATGCTTAGTGAGCTTGCTGTAGTATCCATCACTTGCAGTCCTTTGGAGATAACATCCAAATGAGTCAACTCAGAGAATTTAATTGCATTCAGGTCCTTCATCGGATCGGATGAATAGACCCCATCAACATTGTTCTTAGCCATCAAAATAACGTCAGCATTGATTTCAGCGGCACGAAGGGCTGCTGTCGTGTCAGTAGAGAAGTAAGGATTGCCGGTGCCGGCAGCAAAGATCACAACGCGTCCTTTTTCAAGGTGACGGACAGCTCTTCTGCGGATGTAAGGTTCGGCAATTTGTCTCATTTCGATGGAAGTCTGCACACGGGTAGGAACTCCTTCATTCTCCAAAGCATCCTGAAGAGCCAGAGAATTCATGACAGTCGCAAGCATCCCCATATAGTCGGCTTGCGCTCTCTCCATACCCATTTCAGCGCCGGTAGTGCCGCGCCAGATATTGCCGCCGCCCACAACGATAGCTATTTCTACGCCCAAGTCATGGACTTCTTTGATTTCTTTAACGATTTCTTCTATCGTTGGCGGGTTGATTCCGAAACCAGTGTTGCCCGCTAAAGCTTCACCACTTAGTTTTAAAACAACGCGTTTGTATTTTGGTTCACTCATTCTATATTTCCCTCCGTAATTGGCTGACCCCTGATCAATCAGGCTTATGACTATGATAAAAAAGCCCCAATTAAGGGGCAATTTTCATTATTTTTTGACTTGGCTCATAACTTCTTCTGCAAAGTCCACAGAGCGTTTTTCGATACCTTCGCCTACAGCGTAGCGAACGAATGATTTAACAACTCCGCCTTTTGAAGCAGCGTATTGTGAAACAGTTTGATCTGGATCTTTAACGAAAGGTTGATCGTTCAATGAAATTTCGCTCAAGAATTTGTTCAAACGGCCTACGATCATTTTTTCAACGATGTTGGCTGGTTTGCCTTCGTTCAATGCTTGTTCAGTCAGAACTTTCTTTTCATGCTCAAGTTCTTCTGCAGAAACTTCGTCGCGTGAAACATATTTAGGATTGATTGCAGCGATATGCATAGAGATATCCTTAGCAGCATCCGCATCAGAGGAACCTTCCAATACTGTCAATACAGCAATACGTCCACCTTGGTGCAGGTATGCTCCGAAAGCATCTGCATCTGTCTTTTCAACGATAGTGAAGCGACGCAAAGTAATTTTTTCGCCGATTACAGTAGTAGCGTTCAGGATAACATCGTTTAATGTACCCTCAGCAGTTTCGATTGCTAAAGCAGCTTCCAAAGTTTCTGGTTTGTTTTTAGCGATGATTGCTGTGATATCAGCCACTAAGTTTTGGAATTTGTCGTTTTTCGCAACAAAGTCAGTTTCTGCATTGATTTCAGCGATAACAGCTGTATTTCCGTCGACATATACGTTTGCAAGTCCTTCAGCAGCGATACGGTCAGCTTTTTTAGCTGCTTTTGCCATACCATTTTCTCTTAGGTAGTCAACCGCTTTGTCCATGTCACCATCGACTTCTACTAGAGCTCTTTTAGCATCCATCATGCCTACGCCTGTCATGTCGCGCAATTCTTTAACCATTTTTGCTGTTACTTGTGCCATTCTATGATTCCTCCTGAATATTCTTTTTCATAAAAAAAACTGTCCCAAAGAGATAGAAAAGATGTCGGCTACCTAATTGGCTATATCTTTCTTCTTTTCTGAGACAGCTTGTTGCTTCAAACTAAATAGGAAATTTTATTCGTTGTCGCCTTCAACAACTTCAACGATTTCTTCTAATGAAGTTGCTTCATCAGCTTCAGCTGCAAAAGTTTCTTCAACAGAAATTTCAGCTTGATCATTTCCTTGGTTGCCTTCGATGAAAGCATCAGCCATTTTAGCAGTGATCAATTTAACTGCACGGATAGCATCATCATTTGAAGGGATCACTACGTCGATTTCATCTGGATCACAGTTAGTGTCAACCATAGCGACGATAGGAATGTTCAGTTTGTGAGCTTCTTGAACAGCGATTCTTTCTTTTCTTGGGTCAACGATGAACATTACATCCGGGATTCTAGGCATATCTTTGATACCGCCCAAGAATTTTTCCAAACGTTCTTGTTCTTTTTTCAAGATTGAAACTTCTTTTTTAGGAAGTAGTTCGAAAGTGCCATCTTCAGCCATAGCTTCGATTGATTTCAAACGTTTGATACGTTTTTGGATAGTATCCCAGTTAGTCAAAGTTCCACCTAACCAACGGTGATTGACGAAGAACTGACCTGAACGGATCGCTTCATCTTTGATTGAATCTTGCGCTTGCTTTTTAGTACCTACGAATAAAGCTACGCCGCCTTCTTCTGCAACATTAAGCATGTATTTGTATGCTTCGTCGACTAATTTAACGGTTTTTTGCAAGTCAATGATGTAGATACCGTTTCTTTCTGTAAAGATGTATCTTTTCATTTTTGGGTTCCAACGACGAGTCTGGTGACCGAAGTGTACGCCTGCTTCCAATAATTGTTTCATTGAAATTACTGCCATGTTTATTTCCTCCAAGTTTGTTTTTATTTTCCTCCCCTGATTTCTTCTACAGCAGAAACTCATCTTCCGATAAGCAACGTCCACCGTATCGATCAAGGTGTGAAATGTGGTTTTGCACCGTTGATAATTATATCGAATTATGCTGAAAGAAGCAAGTGTTTTTTCTGAAAATGGCTGATGGCAGCATCCTCACCGGATATTTCAGGATTGGATCCCCAAAATCTGCTTGATATCATCGTTCGTCAGCCTTTGTCTGTTCAGCGCTTCTTCCCCTTCCGATACGATCAATTGATCAAATAACATTTTTTTGTCTTGCTGCAGTTGATTGATTTTCTCTTCAATGGTCCCCTCCGCGATAAAGCGATACACTTGCACGTTTTTCTTTTGGCCGATACGATGCGCTCGCCCTGCAGCTTGCTCTTCGACAGCCGGGTTCCACCAAAGATCGAAAAGGATCACAGTATCCGCCCCGGTCAGATTCAACCCGGTCCCTCCCGCCTTCAGGGAAATCAAGAAGACATCCGTCTGGCCTTCGTTGAATTGGTTAACCAGCGTAATCCTTTCTGCGGGAGGCGTTTTTCCGCTGAGATACAGATGAGTCAGATTTTCCTTGGCCAATTCTGCTTCGATCAGTTTCAGCATGGACGTGAACTGGGAAAAAACCAAAACGTGCTGGTTGTTTTCTTGGGCATTCTTCAATATCTCGACCAATTGCTCCAATTTGCCCGATCCGCCCTCGTAGGTTGCATCGACTAAGCGGGGATCGCAGCAAATTTGACGCAAACGGGTCAGCCCGGCTAAGATTTCCATGCGGTTCCGTTGGAAATCTTCACTGTCATAATCGGAAACTTTTTCCTGCAGTTGCTGCAGATAAGCCAAATACATGATTTTCTGGTCACGGTTCAGGCTACTGTATATATCCGCTTCCGATTTTTCAGGAAGATCGCCCAACACGTCCGCCTTCAGCCTGCGCAACATGAAGGGTTTGGCTGTTTTCGAAATGTCTTCGAGTGTCATTTTTTTGAATTCCTGCAGTTTCGGGAACAATCCAGGCAAAATCAATTGGAAAATCGCCCAAAATTCCGTCACGCTGTTCTCGATCGGCGTGCCGCTCAATGCGATATTGACGCGGGCTTCCATCTTCGCTATGGCTCGGAACGTCTTCGTATTATAGTTGTTGACGTACTGGGATTCGTCCAGAACCATCGCATAGAAATCACATTTTTGATAGGATTCGATATCCTGACGGAAACTTTGATAGGAAGTTATCGCTATGCCGTTCTCCGGCAGCCGGGACAGCTGCTCTTCCCTCTCTTTTTTCACACCGCTGATGACGCTGATTTCAAGCAAGGGCGCAAATTTTTGGAATTCGTATTTCCAATTGTATATCAATGAAGCCGGCGCAATCACCAAAGCGGGTTTGCTTTCGTTTTTACCTTCTTCCACTTCGCTGAGCAAGAAAGTGATCAGCTGCAGCGTTTTTCCGAGTCCCATTTCATCTGCCAAAATACCGCCTAACCCATAGTTGGCAAGGAATTTCAGCCATTTGAAGCCAGTCACTTGATACGGTCGTAAGTCCGCTTGCAACGTTTTCGGAAGCTCAGCCGGAAACTCGTTCGGGTGCTTGATGAAATGGTAAAGTTCATTGAGGAAATCTTGGCTGCTGACCTCAGGATTCAGATCATTGATTTCTTTTTCAAGCGTCATGCTTTTGATCATCGGCATGGAGAGCGTCCCGTCGTGGAGTTGGGATTCATCTTTGATCAATGAGAGGAAACGATTCATCTCTCTCATTGTTTCCGTCTCCAATGACAGGATCCGGCCGTCTTCTGTCTTGTAATAGGCCTCATTTTTTTTGAGGCTGTTCAATAATCTGTCTATTTCATTTTCCGAAATGCCAGCGACATCAAAACGGATATCCAAAAAAGAATCCCTGGTTCTGCGTTGAACTGAAGTTGAAACCTCTGTGTTCTCTACGATAAGTTTCTGCAGATCCGGACTCAATACGATCTCCGCATAGCGGCGCAAAGTTGGGATTTTTCTGTAGAGAAAGCTGAATAGATCGACATCTTTCGTGGCCAGGAAGGATATTTGGTTTTCGATGATGTTGAAATCCAAATTTTCCAATACTTGCAGAATCCGCTCTTCGCCTATTGTGTCCCTGATCAGGAATTGAGACTCAGCTTTGGAACCCCGATTCTGCTGGAAGACCGTTTCCCCGTATTTGAAGAAAATTTCGCCTTTTATACGCTTAGCCGGACCGTGGAAATGGATGGAGACAGTCAATGGCTCATCGATGATGTTACTCTCCAGTTCCTGGCTGAAATGCACCGATCCGATCTGTTTCAACAACGGGATGACATAGGTCAGCAAATCCGATACATCGGGTTCTTCGATCCCGATTACAGTTGCATCCTCGAAACGTTTTTCAAAGAATGCGAGATACCCTAACAATTTGTGTTGCTTTACACTGAGCGGATAGACTTTGTTGCCTTCTATCAACCAGTCGTAATCCAACAGCTGAATGATATTTCCCCGCTCGATGCGAAGCTCTATTCCTTTGCCTTTCTTTCCGAGCAGAAATTGATAGCCCGGTTTATCGGGACTGATTTGCACATCCGGGTACGTCTGATCGCCGGAGATCCATTCGACCCGGCCGGTTTGGATCAGATCGGCCAAGATCGCGTGCGCTGCACTCGGCGGAAGGATCAGATAGGAATCCAATTTTCTGGCTGTGACATTCAACAACTGCTTATTCAACGCAGCAGGTTGTTCTTCCAGTAATTTATGCAACCGGTAAATGATGTGTTGGTCCGCTTCCTCTATCTTGACGGTCCCGAAATCGATCGCATCACCGAGGCGATATTCCCATTTTTCCTGTTTGATGAATTGTTCCGTAAATTGTTCGATATTGGTGACCATGTAAGGTTTATCAACTCCTGCTCGCAAGGACAGGGCCAAAACATACTCACCGGTGTTCTGCATCAGATTGTTTGGCTTCATGCGCAAAACCTGCAACGTATACTGTACCTCAAAATCTGCTTGGGGGCTCAGGCTCTGGGCGCCCTTGTTTTCCTGAAAGAAAATCTGCGTCAAGTCATTCACAAATTCTTGACCGGCAGTTTCCGCATCCACCTGGAACTGCTCCGCGCTGCTCTCCGTCAGAATACGGGTGCCGCATTTTTCTTTCAGATACAATTCGACAGCAATCGTATGTTTGCAATACTGATGATTTTTCCAGTATTTGCATTGACATACATCCTGTTCCCTGGCTGTCCCATCTAAGGTGACATGGTACATTTTACTGCCGAGCACTTCACAATGCCAAACCTGGCTGTGGAAATCCGGCTGCACGGATAGCACGCGATCCTCATTCACATATTCGCGTCCCTCTTGTATCAACTTGTCGGGCATACTCCATTTCACGCTATCACTTCCTCTGCTTCTTGCTGTCCATCCTTTATTGTACTGCAATTTCATCAAAAAATATAGCTTCTTCCCCTTTGATGACGGCTGAAAAGGAATATTTAACTTGAAATATCCGACAATCTATCCCATACTGATTATCATAATGCTTAAGCAAAAGGAGCCCTGTCATGTTTTTTAAAACAGTTGTTATCATCGTGAGATTTCTGGTCCGTATCCTAAACGGCAAGACCGAGATCCAAAACAAAGAGTATATTCCGAAAGACACAGTTTTCATCCTTGCAGCACCCCATAGAAGCCTGTTGGATCCGGTTTTCATTTCCTTTGGTGTATATCCGCTTGTATTTTCATCGATGGCGAAGCAAGAACTCTTCAAGGGGAAAGTCGTGACTTGGGTGCTCACTCACATGAACGCATTCCCTGTCAATCGCGAGAACCCGGGCCCCAGTGCTCTGAAGCAACCCGTTTCGATTCTGAAAGAAGGCAAAAACAATCTGCTGATTTTCCCGACCGGATCGAGACATTCCTCTGAAATCAAAGGCGGAACCTCTTCAATAGCCAAGTTGGCCAATGTCCCGATTCTTCCAGTTGTCTATCAGGGTCCACTCACATTCAAGGAACTCCTGAAACGCAAAAAGGCGACTGTTCGCTTCGGCAAGCCTATCTATCTGCCAAAGGAAAAGCGGATTTCCAGAGAAGAGTTGGCTGCCTATGACGAATTACTCGCAACCACCTTCCGCCAGTTAGATGAAGAAATCGATCCGAATTTCGTATACGTAGCAAAATGATTTGTACAAGCAAAAAAGACAACACCGGAATTTACCCGGTGCTGTCTTTTTTGCTTGTTTTTGTTCCGGCTAATCAATCGTTCATCGACTGGAGCATGTACATGTCATAATAGGTTCCCCGTTTGGCGATCAGTTCTTCATGTGTACCCCTTTCGATGACGCGTCCTTTGTCCAGGACAAGGATCAGATGGGCATCGCGAATAGTGGACAAACGGTGTGCGATTGCAATCGTCGTTCTGCCTTCCCGCATCTTGCGCATGCTTTCTTGGATCAGGAGCTCAGTCTCGGTGTCGATATTCGCTGTCGCCTCGTCAAGAATAAGCACTTTCGGATCTCGCAATATCGTCCGGGCAAAGGAAATCAGTTGTCTTTCTCCGCTAGAATAGCTGGCCCCACGTTCGATCACCTTTGCATGATAGCCTCCCGGAAGCGACTCGATGAAGGAATCAGCATGCACAAACGCTGCCGCACCCTCGATGTCCCGATCGGTGTAGTCTTTGTTCATCAAACGAATATTGCGGGAGATATCGCCGTAGAAAAGGAAGGAATCCTGCAGTACCAAGCCTATTTTCGAGCGGATTTCATCTATCGGATAAGTCTTGATTGATTTCCCGTCGATCAAAATATCGCCTTTCTCAAACTCGTAAAAACGCAGCAGCACATTGATGATGGAGCTTTTGCCGCTGCCCGTGTGTCCGACCAAGGCAACTGTCTCGCCTGGATTGGCTGTGAAGCTGATGTCTTTGAGCACATCCTGCTTCCCGTCATAAGAGAAGGAAACATTTTTGAACTCGATTCTACCTTGGCTGATTTCCAAATTCGAATCTTCAGGTTGGATCGGTGCCAATTCGGCGTTATCCAGCACACTCAATACCCGCGAACTGGAGACGATGCCGTCCTGAAGGGCGCTGAGGTTATCCATCATCATCCCCATCGGACGGAAAAAGTTTTGGATGTAGGTCGTGAAAGCATAGATGACCCCCAGCTCCACGACACCGTTCAGTGTCTGATAACCAAACAACCAAAGAACAATCGCCAGCGCGATGGCCTGCAACAGATTGACGACTGGCATCAGCATCAGTGCGTTCATCTGGACCATCGCCACCCGGCCTTTGCTGTAGTCGTCGTTGATCGCATCAAATTCCGAGCGCAGCCGTTTTTCTTGCCGGAACTGTTGGATGATCGCCATACCGGAAATCGATTCATTCAATTTCGTGTTCAGTTGGCTCAGCCTTTCGCGCATCGTTCGGTAAACGCGCGTGCTGTATTTTTGATAATACCAAATCAGACCGGCCATTATCGGCACAAAAACGATGAAAAGCAGGGAAATCTGCCTGTCCAAAGTCCACATGGCGATGAAAACAGTGACGATGCTGAAGATCCCTTCTGCCAACGCCAAAAACACATTCCAGAATTCCTTGATGGTTTCTGTATCATTGGTTACCCGCGAAACGATCGAACCGGCTGGCGTCGTATCATAGTAACGCATCCCCAATTGGTTGATCTTACGGAAAACGGCATTGCGGATATTCTCAACGGTTTGTTCCGAGGCCATACTGAATATGTAACGTTGCAGATACGTAACCAACATCTTCAACAAGATGGAGCCCAGATAGGCCATCGCGAAAAATACGCTGATGTTGGTCGTGACATTGCCCGCAGCCAGATAATCATCCATATAAATTTGGATGATGCGCGGGGCCACCACATTCACTAGTGATAATGCGATACTGAAAAGCAATGCGGTCAAAAATTGATAGCGGAAAGGATGGGCAAATCGGAAAATTCTTTTCGTTACCCGAAGTTGCTCTTTTAATGGGATTGTCTTAGACCATGCTGATCCACTCATGCTTCATCCTTCCCTTCTAATTTGGTTTCGAGTTGTTGTTTTTCGTACATCCTGCGGTACCATCCATTCTCTTCCATCAACTCATGATGGGTTCCGCGTTCGACAATGCGCCCTTCATCCAGGACAATAATCTCATTCGCATGCATTACGCTGCTGATCCGATGGGCTGCGATGATTGTTGTCTGATTCGCTCGCTTTTCCTTAAGGCCCGTCAAGATCGCTTCTTCTGTCTTCGCATCCACCGCGGATAAGGAATCATCCAGGATGAGCAGCTCCGGTTCAGTCACCAAAGCCCGCGCAATCGCTATCCGCTGTTTTTGGCCACCAGATAAGGAAACGCCCCTTTCCCCGACCAACGTATCATAGCCACCGGGAAAGCCCAGAATATCCTGATGAATGGCAGTCAATCGCGCAGCCTCTTCAACTTTTTGCTGGCTGATGGATGGGTCGGCAAAACGGATATTTTCCCTGACGTCTGAAGAGAACAAGAAGTTGTCTTGGGGAACGTAGCCGATTCCGCTCAATAACGCGTCCAATGAATAGTCACGGATATCAATCCCGTTGTAATTGATGCTGCCTGCATATTGATCATACTCACGCAACAACAAACGAAAAATCGTACTTTTTCCTGCTCCGGTTCTGCCTACGATACCCAACGTCTGGCCCTTTTCCAAATGGAAGCCGACATCCTGCAGGCTGATTTCTTCGCTGTTCGGGTAACTGAAAGAAGATACCTGAAAATCCAGATCGCCTGTAACCGGAGTCCGGACGGCATTCTTTTGCTCCTGGATCGTCGATTTCTCCTTCAGAAGCTCATCGATCCTGCTGTAACTTGCACTTCCCCGTTCCAACACATTGAATAATCTGCCAACCGCTAACATCGGCCATGCCATCATTCCGATATAACTGATGAACGAGACCAATTGACCGATGCTGATGCTGCCTTCCACTACAAATCGTCCACCAAAGATGATCGTCAACGCAAAAGAAAGTCCCAGGATAAGTTGGATTGCAGGATCGAATAAAGCATCGACCTTGTAGACAGCCTTATTTTTCGCGACGACATCCTTCGTCATCGCTTCGAAATCATGGATGTCCTCTTCTTCTTCGCCGAAAGTTTTGATTACTTTGACGCCGGATACGCTCTCTTGCGTTTTGTCATTCAGGTTCGAGAAAGCCGCTTGCGCCTTACGGAAACGTTTGTGCATCTTTTGTCCGAGGATTCTCGACACCAACGTCAAAGCCGGCAACGGGATCATGGCGATAAGCGTCAGACGCCAGTCGATCAAGAAAAACATCGTGAAGAGCGTGATTCCGCCTGAAGAAATCGAATCCGCCAGTGTCAATATGCCTGCACCAGCGACCATGCGGATCGCATTCAAGTCATTCGTCGCATGCGCCATCAGATCACCGGTCCGGTACTTTTGGAAGAAGACCGCATCCATTTCTGTGAAATGCTTGAACAATCGTGAACGAAGTATTTTTTCCAATTCTGCCGAGGTTCCCCAAATCTTCATCCGCCATATATAACGGAAGAGGTACTGCAGGACGCCCGCAATCAAGATGATCGCCGACCACTTCCACAAAGACGCCATGGTTAAGGTTCCCAACGCAATTTCATCGATGATGATTCCAACAACGCGCGGCGACACGACTTGCAGGATTGCGACAATGATCAGGAAAAAGACGCCAACAAAATAGGCTTTCCATTCCTGGCGGAAAAACCAACTTAATTTTTTGAAAATACTCACGTATATTACCCCCTTCTTACTTGTATAAAGACAAAATAAAAATGTGGAACCGTAGAGATCCACATTTTGTATATTATTTCATTAATCTACTTCTTTTTCTTTGTTGATTGTGCTTTCATAGAAGCCATGATTTGTTTAACTTTTCTCTCGGATGGTTTTTGACCCATCTGCATCATCATAGAACGCAACATTTCTTCATTGATCGGTGGATTTTCTTCAAAATATTTTACCATATAACGTCTTGCAAGGAAAAATCCGCCAACCGCGCCTGCTACTATTCCTAAAATGACCATCATTACCCATGCTGTTGTTGACACGTATTCATCCCCCTTTCCAAAGCATTCATTCATTAATTGTACTAAAGATTATGAGAAAAAGAAATAGCAATCACCGATAAATTTAGCAATTTTTCGAGAACGCTTCAACCATATCCGGTTTTGGGACAAATCTGTGCAAATTCTTGCTTCATCCCGAGAATATACGAACATCTGTTTGATATTTCGGATGATTAGTGGTATCCTAAACGTATAAATATAAGATTACGGAGATGATGATCTCATGGTTAAAAATAAAGATTCACGCCAAATTGAAGTGCTCCAATACATTTATGAAGAAGTCCAAGAAAAAGGCTATCCCCCGACCGTAAGAGAAATCGGAAATGCGGTAAAATTATCCTCCACATCCACGGTGCATGGCCATCTGTCGCGTCTTGAAAAAAATGGCTTTATTCAGCGCGACCCAACAAAACCCCGTGCGATTGAACTGACTCAAGCGGGTCTGGACAAGTTGGGGATCATGTCGGATAAAATGCCGTTGTTGGGTACCGTCACAGCCGGTGCGCCCATACTTGCCGTGGAAGAGGCGACTGATTATTTCCCTGTTCCCCCGGATCTGAAATCCAATTCCGGTTCTTTGTTCATGCTGAAAATCCGCGGAGATAGCATGATTGATGCCGGTATATTCGATGGCGATTCAGTCATCATCAGAAAACAAGCCACGGCTGAAAACGGCGATATCGTCATAGCCATGACGGACGACGATGAAGCGACCTGCAAACGATTCTATAAAGAGAACAACTATTATCGGCTGCAACCAGAGAATGCAAGCATGGAGCCGATAATCCTGGATTCTGTCCTCATTTTGGGGAAAGTAGTCGGTTTGTACAGGAATCACATCATTTAAAGAACAGTTCTCCGACTGACACAAAAAGGCTGCCGATCGGCAGCCTTTTTGCGTGTCCATTCTTATGCTGTTTTTTTAGTATTCCATCAGCGTGAAGATGTCATACCCTTGGATCAGGTCTCGACCCTTCAGATCCAACAACTCGATCAGGAATGCCAAACCGACGACTTCTCCGCCTAATTTTTCAACCAATTCAATGGTCGCGGCTGTAGTACCGCCGGTAGCCAACAAATCATCACAAACCAGCACTTTGTCGCCAGGCAGAATGGCATCTTGATGCAATTGCAGCGTCGCTTTTCCGTATTCCAATCCGTAAGAAACTTCAACCGTTTCTCGTGGCAACTTGCCTTTTTTGCGGGCCATTGCGAAGCCGCAGCCTAATTCTACAGCGACCGGGCAACCAACCATAAAGCCTCGTGCTTCGGGTCCGACTACTTTATCGACATTGAGGTCTTGGGCATATTTCACGATTTCTTTGATTGCATAGCGGTAGGCTTCGCCGTTTGCCATCAAAGGCGAAATATCGCGGAATATGATGCCTTGCTCCGGAAAATCTTTTACGTCAGCAATATATTGTTTCAAATCCATTTTATGTTCCTCCTAATTATTGTACCAGCATCTGTTCATTCAACCATTTCGTCAATTGCGAAAACGGACTGTAGATGAATAGTTTCTCAGCTTCCATTTTCTGCAGGCGATCTTTGAATACTTGCGTATCATCCAATGCCCTTTTGACAGGATTCTTGACCTCATTGATGAAACCATTGTCTATTGTAACAAATCCCGCCTCCAAAAACACTTGAATCATAAAAATGGCAATATTTTTTTTGATTTTTAAGTATTCTGCCAAGGCATCTAACCGGTTTCTCACATCGATATCCTTATGGGAACGGATATACTGATAAAATCTTGCAAACTGGTCTTTAGGAGGGACCCCATCTGCGTAAACACTATTCGATTCATGAGAAACGACATACACGTTTTCGAATTGATTGTTCTTCAGTAGATTCGCCAACAGGTCCATCTTCAACGGACATTCGAAGAGCACAAGGTTGCTGGCGCTGACATCCTGCATGGCGTCCGCTGTACTGTCGGTGAGCAAGGCAGCGTTTGAACTGTTTGGGATGCGCTCATAAAATTTTTTCATGATTCCGGAAGTCGAAAAGAGATACAAAGCATCTTCCACGGCCAATACGGACTCCTGGATGACTGAACTCCTTTTGTCGAAAAACTGGACATGCTTGTTTTTGATATCCTTCAGCTGCAATTGGGGTTTCGCGCTGTCCCTCCAAACATTAATCGAAAGTTCGCCGATGAGGGAAACGACATCCGCTTCGTTCAAGTGATTGCTGATGCTCCCCTTGTTGAAGCCGATCACATCCAGAAAGAGGTTCTTGTCCTTGAGCTTGAATTTCAGATGCTTGTTGTCGGCACCTATCTGTCTGATGTCCGTCAAGGGTACATTCTGGAAGCCGAATATAGGCTTTGGATTATCAGTACCATAAGGTTTAAGCAATTCCAATTCCTTCAAAAACGGCAAAGTGACATCAGCAAGCGGCAGGATGGCGTCTATATAAATGGATTCACCTAACACGATTGCATCATGATAACGAGCCGCGTAGCCGTTTATTTTTTCATCGAAAGCGGGCAAATCGGTGGCGGAAAGACTCATGCCGGCTGCCATTTTGTGCCCTCCGAATTTCGTCAGCAAATCCTTTGAATCGGTCAAGGCAGCATAGATATCCAAAGCCTCAATGCTCCTGGCCGAACCTTTCGCGATGCCGGTTTTTTCGTCGATGCGGAATAAGATTGTAGGGCGCCCGAATTCCTCTACCAGCTTGCTTGCCACAATCCCAAGAACGCCCTCGTGCCAGTTCTTGCTGCCCAACACAACAACATCCGGCATGCTTTCGGCTTTCGCCAGTTGGGCACTCGCCTCTTCATGGATGGACTGTACAATCCCTTGTCTCTCGACATTCTTTTCCTGTATGTAGGCAACGAGTTCAGCAATTTTGTCCTCATCGAAAGACAGCATCAGTTCAGCGCCTGGGCCCGCATCTTCCAATCGACCGACCGCGTTCAAACGTGGCCCGATGATGAATCCGATGCTCTCTTCGTCCAAATGGGCTGCATCTATCCCTGCGGCTTCCATCAAAGCAGCCAAGCCGAGCCGATGCGTTTGTTTCATGACTTGCAGCCCCTGTTTCACGATCCATCGATTCTCGCCTGTCAGACTCACAAGGTCCGCAACAGTCCCGATTGCTGCCAGATCAAGGGATTCGTATGGCATTTCCCCTAGTAGAGCTGCCGCAATTTTCAGCGCGACGCCAGCTCCGGATAGATCCGGGAAAGGATACGTGCCAGCAGGATGTTTCGGGTGGATTATGGCATACGCATCCGGCAAGACATCCGGCAATTCGTGATGGTCGGAAACGATGACGTCAATCCCCATTTTTTTGGCCATCGCTATCGGCTCATGGCCGGAAACCCCGTTGTCGCACGTCAAAATCAGTTGCGCACCGTTTTCAATCAATTTTTTGAATGCGGCAGCATTTGGCCCATATCCATCCGTAAAGCGATTCGGCAGATAATAGCCGACATTGCCGCCCAACACTTCAATCGTTTCCACTAGAATGCTTGTGCTTGTGATGCCGTCCGCGTCATAATCCCCATAAACGACGATTTCTTCTCCCGTTTCAATGGCTTCAGTCAAGCGCTGGACTGCTTTATCCATGTCGTGCAACAGATACGGATCGTGGAATTCCATTTTGGTCCCATCGATGAAAGCTGTGATCTGTTCTTTTGTTCCCAAGCCTCTCTGCATGCAGAGTGTAACGAATTTTTCCGATAAGCCTGAAGCCTGGCTGATTCCCATGCTGACAGAGCCCTCAATTTCTGATTTGCGTATTTTCCAATTCATTTTTGACGATAACAAATTACCGACTCCTTACTTTATAGACTAAATAAACGCACTGTGGTCCCCAATAATCCAAAAAAGACTAGAAGCTGAAATCGTTCTAGTCTTTTCTTTGTGACTTGAAGTGGTCATCGAAGGGATTTCCAGCTCTGTTGCTATCAAACTTTACTGGGCTGATCCGGAGTGCCAGCCGTAAACCTTTTGACCAACTCTTCTTCAAGCGAAGTGATTTTGCTTTCTTTTTGGGTCATTTGCGCCCGCAGATCGGCAAGTTGCTGTTCGTAACCGGCTTTTGTCTCGTCAACTGCTTTTTGGATTTCTTTCCCTTTTGCATCGATTTCAGCGCGCATCTGTTTGAATTCTTTGTTTTTCTT
Organism: Trichococcus sp.; assembly: GCF_055118575.1. Taxonomy (NCBI): domain Bacteria; kingdom Bacillati; phylum Bacillota; class Bacilli; order Lactobacillales; family Carnobacteriaceae; genus Trichococcus; species Trichococcus sp. Next base: position 15,665 of record NZ_JBSQPW010000036.1, read on the forward strand.
TGTCGCACTTCCTGTCGCAACCAGTAGCGTGATGAGCGCTCCCATCAGGAGTGAAACCAGGATGACAATGATCAAAGGTCCATCCACAACCGCAAATCCAAAATTGACCGGCACAGAATCGACATTGAAAACGGCAAACAGCACAATGATGATGATCAAAATAATACCCGCTACTAATCTCCATTGATTTTTCACTATAATCGCCCCACTCATTTTGATGTTTTTACACTCTCATTATCATCTTTTTGCCGATGCATAGTCAACTTGCACCACTTGAGAGCCACGGTGATCATTTTTTGGTGACCAGCATCCGGCAATCATTTTCTCAATGCTATTTCGAATTCATCATAATCATTGACGAGTTTTGTATTTGGAAAGACTTTGCGGGCATCCCGCTGCAACTGCTGTGCATTGCCATTCAGGTAACGGGCACTGATGTGGGTCAAATAAAGCTGGTTGACTTTTGCTTCTTTGGCTACATTGGCCGCATCGATGCAAGTAGAATGGAAATAATCCGACGCGATGGCTTGGTCTTCTTTCCCGAAGGTGCTCTCATGAACCAACACATCGGCATTTCTGGCTAAGATGACCGTATTTTTCGTTCTTCTTGTATCCCCCAGAATCGTTACGATCCGCCCTTTTGTCGTCTTTCCGATAAAATCGAGCCCGTTGATTGTTCTCCCGTCTGGTAAAACAACAGTCTCTCCGTTTTTAAGTTTCCCGTAAAGTGGCCCCGCGGGAACATCCATCTCTTTCAGTTTTTCGGCCTGCAATTCGCCTGGATAGTCGGCCTCTTCGACACGGTACCCGTATGAAACGATACCGTGATTCAGTTTTGCGCAGCTCACACGGAACTGTTCATCTTCAAACACAACGCCATCTTCGGCTATTTCATGAAAGAAGATCGGATAACGCAAGTGGGACTGGGATATGCGCAGACTGGTCAGCACAAATTCCTTGATTCCGACAGGGCCATAGATGTTCAAGGGAGTGTTGCCGCCTTGAAAAGCCCTGCTGCTTAAAAATCCCGGCAGTCCGAATATATGATCTCCATGCAGATGAGTGATGAAGATCTTTTCAACTTTCCTAGGTCGTATGGTTGTTTTGAGCACACGTTGCTGTGTCCCTTCCCCGCAGTCAAAAAGCCAGATGGCATTGCGTTCATCCAACAGTTTCAATGCGATGCTGGAAAGATTTCTGCTGGTGGAAGGAACACCGGCTCCGGTGCCTAAAAATTGGATTTTCATAATCAATTGCTCCCATTTTCATCATTTAATTCTCGATAGATTTCTTCAGCCACAAAAAGGGCCAATTGTTGTGCCCCGGTAGGATTCGGATGGACTTGATCCTCCAAAAGCCACTCGTCGTGCTCGCTGCTATAAGCATCCCAATCCAAAATATGGACATTGGAATGCTTGCTTTCGGCAAGCTTCAACTGCTCGTTCACACTGTCCTTCCAGATTCTCGGTACATTCGTCGTCAGGAAAAACAGATTCCGGGAAGTCCCGACTTGCTCGACGAATGTTTCCATCTGCTTCTGAGTGAAAGTACCGTTGGAACCCAGGAAGACCACAACCGTATCATGCAATTGTCCCCTTTTTTCCAAGGCAGTAATCACAGCGGAGGTTTGGTAAAGTTGTCTACTGACGGCGCCATCCACAACCGCCCGACCGAAAATCGTTACCAGTTGATCCGCAACCGAGAGCAATACGGAGTCTCCTATGAAGGTAATATCCGCATCATGCGCGAACAAAACGGTCTGTCGTTCAAGCCCTTCGATATTGTTGATTGCCCTGCTACGGATGGAATCGTCACGATTCATTTCTTCCATTTTGGTTTGGCTGGCTGCGATCTGTTCACGCAATTGTTGCACTTCAGCATTTTTGCCGGGTTGCGCTTGAGCAAATCCCGTCAGAGCAATCAGCAGCGAACAGATACCGATGATTACAATGATTTTTTCCCGCAAATGCTCGGTTAAGCGCCGGGATCCCAATGTTTTGATTCGGGCAATTGCCTCTGAAGGTCGCCATGACAGCGTAAACGGTAGGTTCAAACTGCCTTTCTCAAATATCTGATAACCTATTTCGGAAAGACTGAATATAAGTGCCAGCTGAATCAAAATATGGCGAGCGGGATCAATGCTCGTATCGACTACTTTTGCCTGATAGAGAGAAATCACAGGATAGTACCAGAGATACAGGAGGAAACTACGCCGTCCGAGCCACTGAATCGGTTTGAACCGCATCAATCTTGAAACGGTTGTGGCCGGATGTGCTGTCAAAACAACAGCAACTCCAATGATGATGCTATTGAGATACATCCCGCCTCTATACGTAAATGTCTGGCTGTCCAGCATACCACTGAACATTGCACCGATAACAGCGTAGCTCAACAAGCCCGCGAGCGTCAATCTTCGACCAATATGCTTCGGCACCGGTTCGTCCAGCCTCTCCAACGGCCATACAACCGAAAGCGCGCTGCCGATCATGAAAGAAAACAAGCGCGTATCCGTTCCATAATAGACCCGTGAAGCGTCCTCTCCCGGAACATACAGCATCGCCATAGCAAGGGCGGAAAACAAAGAAAGCCCGATTGCTGCATAGAGGATTATCCGTTTATTTTTGTATAGTGCCAACAGCAATAATACAATCAGTGGCCAAATAACATAGAATTGGCTTACGATAGAAAGGAACCAGAGATGCATAAACGGTGATTGCACATAGAATTGTTCAAAATATGAACCGCCAACGGAAATTTGCCACCAATTGTTGACCATCCCTAAAGACGAAAGGAGCCATGGCCGCAAATTCAGCAACAAGTCCCTTTGGAACAGAGTGATGTATGTGGTCACCACTATCAACATCCAGAGCAACGGGAGGAACAGCCTATGAAACCTTTTGGACAAATAGCGTTTGTATGCCAATTTCCCCCTTTGAGCGTATTCTTCAATCACAGACGATGTAATGAAAAAACCGGTCAGGACGAAAAAAAAGTTGACAGCCAAGTAGCCGCCCGGCAAAACATGTGGCATCAAATGATAGAAAATGATGGCAATGATCGCAACCGCCTGCATCCCATCCAACGGGACGGAGCGTTTCTGTAGTGTCACGATAATGTTCCCCCATTTATTGGTACTGTTGATGCTTCTTAATCGACGAATTCAAAATGATAGGTCATGATGCGGACCATGTCCCCATCTTTCGCGCCCTTAGCCCTTAGTTTTTCATCCACACCCATTTGACGCAATTGACGGGCGAAACGCATGATGCTTTCATCATGAGCAAAATTGGTCATGTTGAATAATTTTTCTAATCTTTCGCCGCCCAATACCCATGTGGAATCAGGATCGCGTCCGATTGTGAATTGTTCTTGGTTTTCTTCGAATTTGTAAACGACGGATGTTTCGACTTCTTCTTCATCGAATAATGGGAACTCAGGAGTTTCCCTCAGAACCTCAGCGGTGTAATCCAACATTTCGGCTACGCCGGTAGTTGACCAGGCTGAAATCGGAAAAATTCTTGGCGCTTCGTCATTACCGAATTTTTCGGCGATTTTTTGTTTGAAAATCGCCAGATTTTCTTCCGCTTCTGCCACATCCATTTTATTGGCTACTATGACTGTCGGTCTTTCCAGCAAACGCAATTGGTAACTTTCCAATTCCTTATTGATTTTTTCATAGTCATCGAAGGGATCTCTGCCTTCTGTGCCGCCCATATCGATAACATGCAGAATGACTCGCGTGCGCTCGATATGGCGTAAAAATTGGATTCCCAAACCTACACCTTGGGATGCGCCTTCGATCAATCCTGGTAAATCGGCCATGACAAACTCTTCTCCACTGCGGGTTTGTACCATACCTAAATTGGGCACTAGGGTAGTAAAGTGATAAGCTGCGATTTTTGGTTTCGCTTTAGACACGATCGACAACAATGTCGATTTCCCGACTGATGGAAAGCCCACCAAACCGACGTCCGCGATGACTTTCAGTTCGAGCTCCAACTCCAGTTCTTGCCCAGGTTCACCGTTTTCGGCGATTTCGGGTGCAGGGTTTCTCGCAGTAGCAAATCGGTTATTCCCGCGTCCGCCACGGCCGCCTTTTGCGACTACCGCCTGTTGCCCTGCTTCAGTCAAATCAGCGATGAGTTCTTTTGTTTCCGCATTGCGCACAATCGTACCTGGCGGAACCTTGACTACTGTGTCTTTTGCGCCGCGGCCGAACATGCTCTTGCTCATGCCGTTTTCGCCCGGCTTACCTCTGAAATTCCGATTATAACGGAAATCCAATAACGTGCGCAGACCTGGATCCACTTCAAATATGATGCTTCCCCCACGGCCACCGTCACCACCTGCAGGACCCCCATCGGGAACATACTTTTCGCGACGGAACGCTACCATTCCATCGCCGCCTTTACCGGCTTTTACATGCACTTTTGCATGATCTAAAAACATTGACATCTTTTTTCCCCCTTGGAAAACTGTTCAGCACTCTGCACGCCGAACAAAATGATTCGATTGACCCAACTTTCTCAAAAGCACTTCCGCGATCAAAAAGTTGGATAGTTATCTTTAACAAATAATTTGCGTTTCTATATTCCGAACCGCGCATTCTTCCCTCTTAATTTACCATATTAACCAAAAAACGAAAAGAAAATACAGTATCGGCTGTCTTGATCTGACTGTCGCCAGCCAAAAGACAAAATGATGGAGCCGGGAGTAAACAATGTTAGCCCCGCCTCCATCACTTCACTATTTAAGGATCAATTTTCTGACATCGGCAAACTGCAGAATGCTCAAGGTCAGGTTGCCCAGCGTATTCAAGCGGTTGCTGCGGATAGCGATATCCTCGACCATGACCATGTTTTCATCGAAATAAGCTTCGATGTAAGGTGCAATCGCGGCCAATGCGGCATAATCCGCTTCCGGATCGCCATGAGACAGTGCCAAGTCGAGATGGTTGATCTGTACATACAGATTCTTTTCGCTGGCTGTTTCAAGCAGGTTTTTCTGGACCGGAATCGATTCTTCAGGATTTCCGGAAATGTTTACGACACGCGCAAGAGCTTCCATGATTGCCTTGAATGATTCCTCTTCACTGTGGGCCTGCAATACTTTGGCGTTAGCGAAGAGTGTGTTGACATCTTTTTCAGCGGATTGCAGTACAGCTTCAACAACATCATATCGGATGCCGTAGGTTTGCAATTTTTGTTGGATCCGTCCGCTAGCGAAAACGGCAAGCTCATTCATCGTTTTTTCGAACGACTCTTTATCTTCGACCGCATAGACATCTGTCAACAAGCTGGAGAACAAGTCTTCCAGTGGGAACGACCATTGGAACTTCTCGATGATCTGGATGACCCCGATCATTTGACGACGCAAAGCATACGGGTCGTTCGATCCAGTCGGAACCATTCCCTGAAGGAAGAAACTGATGATGCTGTCCAATTTATCAGCCATCGCCAAGACAGCTCCGACTTGGGTTTCCGGCAATTCGCCTTCACTGGATACAGGCAGATAATGTTCCCTGATCGCTGCGGCCACAGTGGCGGTTTCTCCTTGTTGCAAGGCATAGACTTCACCCATGATCCCTTGTAGTTCCGTAAATTCGGAAACCATATTGGTCACCAAATCGAATTTGTAGATTGAAGCCGCCCGCAATAATTGTGCTTTGTCGGCCTCAGCCAAATCAAGCACATCAGAAAGATGGGCAGCGATTTTCGCTGTGTTTTTCATCTTATCATGAATGGAACCGATTTTCGAATGGAATGTGACATTCTTCAATTTTTCGACCGATTGCGCAATCGTGATGCGTTGGTCTTCGTTGAAGAAGAACAGACCGTCCTCAAGCCTTGCGGTCAGGACTTTCTCGTTCCCTTTCTTCACATTATCGATGAACAGGCCATTCCCATTGCGCACGGATATGAAGTACGGCAATAGTTTTCCGGATTTGTCCTTCACTTCGAAATAGCGCTGGTGGTCCTTCATCGATGTGATCAATACATCTGCCGGCAGCGTCAAATATTTACTGTCGTATTCTCCGAAGAATGCAGTCGGGTATTCGACCAATGAAGTGACTTCTTCCAATAAGGTTTCATCATTAGGGATGATCCAGCCATTTTCGGCTTCAATCTGCTGGAATTGAGCACGGATCATATTTTTTCTCTTGTCCTGGTCGACGATGACGTGTTGCTCTGCCAACTTCTCCTCGTACTCGTCCGCATGCGCGAGTGTCACTTCCTCACCCAGAAAACGGTGTCCGCGGGTGGTTCGGCCAGAAACGACATCCAGTACCTGGAATGGAATAATTTCATCATTAGCCAATGCCACAATCCAGTGAATCGGACGGATGTATTTGAAGTGATGGTTGCCCCAGTGCATCGAAACAGGGAAAGTCAACGACTCAACGACTGCGTTCAGTTCCTTGAGCACTTCGGATGAAGCCTTTCCGCTCGTTTCCTTCTTGACGAAAACATATTCGACTCCATTCAGCTCATCGAAAAAGATGTCTTCAGGAGTCAGGCCTTGCCCGCGGACGAAGCCCAATGCGGCTTTTGACCAACTTCCGTCAGCCTGCAGAGCGATTTTTTTTGCGGGTCCTTTGACTACTTCAGCCAGGTCCTCTTGTTTATCACTGACGCCGCTTGCGATGACCGCCAAACGTCTCGGTGTCGCATACATTTCGATCGCATCGTAATTTATGCGGTTGTCTTCCAAAAAAGCGGTCATTTTTTCTTTAAATTGGATACTGCTGCTGCGCACATATTTCGCAGGCATTTCTTCCAGTCCGATTTCTAATAATACAGTTTGACTCATCACATTAGTCCTCCTTCAATGCAAGTTCTTTTTGATCATCCGAAAGCAAAGGGAATCCCAGTTCTTTTCTCTTTTGGACGAAAGCTTTCGCCAATTGGCGCGCCATATTGCGGATGCGCGCTAAGTAACCAGCGCGGTCAGTAGCCGAAATGACACCTCTCGCATCCAATAAGTTAAAGGCATGTGAGCTCTTCAGGACATAGTCATAAGCCGGATGTACAAGCCCGTTCTCGATTTGTTTCGTCGCTTCCGCTTCAAATGAATCGAAAAGTTGGAACAACAAATCGACATTGCTTTCCTCAAACGAATATTTGGAATGTTCGTATTCCGGTTGACCAAAAATTTCGCCGTATTTCACGCCCTCGGTCCATTCAAGGTCATAGACACTGTTTACATCCTGGATATAAGAAGCTAAGCGCTCCAGACCATAGGTGATCTCGCTTGTGACGGGGCTGCATTCCAAACCGCCCACTTGCTGGAAATAGGTGAACTGGGTGACTTCCATCCCATCCAACCAGACTTCCCAACCCAAACCGGCGCAACCCAATGAAGGATTTTCCCAATTGTCTTCGACAAAGCGAATATCGTGTTCGATTGGATCAATCCCCAACACTTTCAGGCTTTCCAGATAAAGTTCCTGGATGTTTGCTGGTGACGGCTTCATGACCACCTGAAATTGGTGATGTTGGTAAAGTCGGTTCGGATTTTCGCCATAACGTCCATCTGCTGGACGGCGGGAAGGCTCCACGTATGCAGCATTCCATGGTTCCGGGCCGATTGCGCGTAAAAATGTGTACGGGCTCATTGTTCCGGCTCCCTTTTCAGTGTCATAGGACTGCATCAAAAGGCAGCCTTGATCCGCCCAAAAATTTTGTAGCGCTTGGATCATTTTTTGCACAGTTAATTTGTTTTCCATCATATATCTCCTCCACCTGAAATAATACATAAAAAAAGTCCCTATGCATCAAGTCTCCTTGAAACATAGGGACGAATATTTTCGCGGTTCCACCCTAATTCCGGCAAACGCCGGCACTTCGTTACAAGACTCGGATACGCCTTTCCGCAATAGTCTCCCGCTTTGGCTCACACTATCCCAAATTCGCTTTCCGGTACTGACCAGAGGTACTTTTATCTTCAACGTCCAGTATTTAGTTCTTCTCAATAGTAGCGTTGTTCTGGATGAATGTCAAGAACTACTTAAATCGGACTGTCCGCTTTCGTTCGGCTTGTTCGGCTCCGGCTCCGGTTCCGTAACTGTACGGAAAGGAATCTCCACTTTTGTCTCCCAAGCGTGCATCTGATCGATGAAGCTCTTGCTTTTCAAGCGGATTCCGACATATTCTTCATATAATTCATCTATGAAAGCTCGGAGCGCCTGCTTTGTCTCGGTTTTGATTTTGATATTCCCGACTTGCTTTGGCGTGACCAGTTGGAAAATCCGTGCGAAATGGACAGCGGCCGGGCTTGCATGCGACCTTCTGGGGTCCTCCCCGTAATGCTTTTGGCATAAGGCACCGGAGAATTTGACTGAAAAATCGAAAGGTTCTTGCTTGCTGTGGCAGATGATACATTCCTGCAATTGGGGAGCTGCTCCAAAATATTTCAGAATCCTCATTTCGAAAATGTTCACTACGATTTCAGCATCCATCCCGTTCTGCATGGCGACCAGCGATTCCTCCAACAGATCATAGAGGTCGGTGGCTTTGATGGCATCGTTGATCGCCGCGTCGGCCAGATTGTTTAAATAAGTCGCGTAGGCATTCAAGTGGATGTCTGTCTGCATCTTGGAAAAATGGACGGTTTCGCGGCTGTCCTGCAGGAAGCTGAGTCCGTCATCCTTGATGCGACCAAGATAAGTCGCTTTTGTGAATGGCAGGAGCGCAGCTTTTAAGGCATGGTTCGGGTTTTTGATGTTCTTCACAAAAAACATCCTTTTTCCGTGATTGCGCGTGAATATTTTTACCAATGCATCCTTTTCCCTGTGTTTCCGGATCGATAAGACGATGCCATCAAATTGCTGATATGTTTCCATGTTGCACCCTTTCGAAAAGAGAAGAGTCCGGAAGGTAGCCTCCCAAACTCTTGCTGATTGCTATTCATGTACCTGTAGCGCGCTTACCGATCAATCGTAATCTTTTTGGCGGTAACCGTAATCCTGCAGATAACTCTGCTTATCGCGCCAATCTTTCTGGACCTTCACCCAAAGTTCGAGGTATATTTTATCTCCAAGCATTGCTTCGATGTCGCGGCGGGACCGGACACCGATTTCTTTCAGCATTTTCCCGCCTTTGCCGATGATGATGCCTTTTTGACTGGCCCGATCGACGATGATGGTTGCATGGACGTGGACCTTGTCGTCCTCATTGCGCTGCATCGATTCAACGACGACTGCCACGGAATGCGGCACTTCTTCTTTTGTCAACTGGAGGATCTTCTCACGGATGAACTCGGACACGACGAAGTATTCCGGGTGGTCCGTCACTTGGTCGTCCGGATAGAATTGCGGCCCTTCCGGTATGTATTTTTTGATGGTGTTCATCATTTCATCGACATTGTTTCCCTGAATCGCTGAAATTGGGATCACTTCATTGAACTCATTATCGGAAGTATAGTCCATGATGATTTTGAGTAACTCTTCCGGCTTAACCTGATCGATTTTGTTGATGATCAAAAATTTCGGTGTACGCAGGTTCTTGAGTTTCTCAAGAATGAAATTATCGCCTGCTCCTCTTTTTTCTGCCGCGTTCACCATGAACAAAACTAAATCGACTTCGTTGAAGGTGCTGTACGCGCTTTTCAGCATGAAATCGTTCAAACGCGTCTGCGGTTTGTGGATTCCTGGCGTGTCGATGAAAACGATCTGGGAATCATCCGAAGTGACAACACCTTGGATCTTGTTCCGGGTAGTCTGCGGGACATCGCTCATGATGGCAACTTTTTGACCGACAATGCGGTTCAAAAGTGTCGATTTTCCTACGTTCGGTCTCCCGATGATGGAAACGAACCCTGATTTGAAACCTTCTTTTTTATTCATAAAAAACTCCTCAAATTAACTTATAATATAATTCCACAAACTCGGGCAAAAAGATGATGGCCGCAATAAGAATGGTGAAGAACACCGTAACCAGTACCGCTCCGGCAGCGATATCTTTTGCTTTTTTCGCCAAGGGATGGTACTCGTAATCAGTCACCAAATCCACCACATTCTCAAATATCGTATTCAAAAACTCCATGATGATGACCAAAAATATGCAGAAAATGACAACAATCCATTCCATTGTGCTCGACTCGAAAAACCATGCCAGCAAGAGCGGTATCAAGCCCAACAAGGCATGACTGCGCATGTTTTTTTCTTCTTTGAGGATAATGCCGATGCCGTCCAAAGCATGCTTCACTGAAGCGAAAAAATTTGGATTCTTTCCGATTTTCCCCATCTTTTCCCTACTCGTCTCTTTTAAGTCCATAAGCATCCAGTATCTCTTTCTGAAGACCGAACATTTCCTTTTCGTCTTCTTCCGTCATGTGATCATAACCATTCAAATGCAGGAAACCATGCAAAGCAAGGAAGCCTAGTTCTCTTTCGAAGCTGTGGCCATAGGACTCCGCCTGTTCGGCGGTCTTGTCGGTAGAAATGATGATATCACCGATATTTGTGGGAAAGAGACCGGATATGCTTTCCATATTGATTGGCAAGTCGTCATCGGTATCATCGTTAAGAGCGAAGCTGATGACATCCGTTGCCTGATCTTTGTTGCGGTATTCACGATTGATTTCCCTGATGCGCTCATTGTCCACAAAAGTGATCGACAATTCGGTATCGGGTGCCAACTTCAAATATTCCCCCGCAAAGGAAATCAAGGAATGGACCAATTCAGTGTGCTCATTCTTTACAGTTTCGGTTTCATCAAAAATATCTATTTCCATATAATCGCTCACTTTTCTATGTTGTGTTGTGTTTCCTCTTTGACATCATAGGCCTTGATGATGCTCGCTACGACAGGGTGGCGCACGACATCATGAGTATCAAAGGTAACAAAAGTGATGTCGGGGATACCATGAAGTTTCTTTTCAGCGTCGATCAGCCCTGACATAGCGCCTTTCGGCAAATCAATCTGGGTCTTGTCGCCATTGACGATCATTTTTGAGCCGAAGCCGAGCCTAGTCAAGAACATCTTCATCTGTGCAACAGTCGTGTTTTGTGCTTCATCAAGGATGATGAATGCATCTTCGAGTGTCCTTCCCCGCATGTAAGCGAGCGGCGCAATTTCGATGACCCCCCTGTCCATCAAGCGGGTCGTGTGCTCGACGCCGTAAATGGCGTAAAGCGCATCATATACTGGCCGCAGATATGGGTCAACTTTTTCCTTCAGATCTCCGGGCAAGAACCCTAGATTTTCACCGGCTTCTACAGCCGGTCGTGTCAGAATGATTTTCTTCACTTTACCGTTCTTCAGCGCCTCAACAGCCATCACCACGGCCAAGAAAGTTTTTCCGGTTCCGGCAGGGCCTATTCCGAATACAACATCTTTCTTCTTGACGGCCTGCACATATTGCCTTTGGCCGAAATTTTTCGCTCGGATTGGTTTGCCCGCATATGATCTGCCGATTTCTTCTTCATAAAGGTTAATGAAGAAATCGAGGCTTCCGCGTTCCGACATTTTTATAGCTGTGACGATATCTGTTTGTGAGATAGGGATGCCACGCGCCAGCAATTCCAAAAGTTGCTTCAAGAGGGAGCGGGCCTTATCGACAGCCGCCTCTTCGCCACTGATTTCTATTTTCATGCCGCGGCTCGTAATGGTCACTTGCATTGCATCTTCCAGCATCATCAGATGCTTGTCCTGTGACCCAAATAAATGAGGCAAGACGGATGCATCCGCAACTTCAATTTTCACTGTTTTATCCACTTTATCGGTCAAACAAGCTACACTCCTCTTTTTGGGGATTTTTTTCACTGCTTATTGCTAATAGTATAACATAAAGCGGCATGTCTGATGAAAGTATTTATCCCCCGGCAATCCAGTCAGTTTTTCCGGACGACAAAAAAATGGAATGATACGAAGATCATCCCATTCTTTATCGATTAGTCTCTAAGAATTTCAGAAAGTGAGCATCAGGCTGTTAGAATTTACGTTTTCTGGCAGCTTCAGATTTTTTCTTGCGTCTCACACTTGGCTTTTCATAAAATTCATGTTTACGAGCGTCTTGCATAGTTCCAGTTTTTGAAACAGTACGTTTAAAGCGACGAAGAGCATCATCAAGAGATTCGTTTTTACGAACAACTGTTTTTGACATTAAATATTCCCTCCCTCCGAGCATTAAAAGTAACGTTTCCTTTTGAAAGTAAGAAATCAAAATGAAATTGTTCTTTTGATATTATATCATAGGCACAAGCAATTGCAACGTTTTCTTGCAAAACAAAAACAGGAATTGCAGCCTATGGCAAAAAAACTGGTTCGGCTGTCCGCCATGTTGCCTTAACCTGCAGCCAAACAATCCTTGCAGACCCCAAAAATTTCGAAGCGATGGGAAGAAATCTGGCATCCTTCCAACTGCTGCTCGAAGAAATCCATCGGACACATCTGCAAAGCAATCGTCATCCCGCATTGTTGACAAATAAAGTGATGGTGATGGTGCCCCTCATGCAAGCAAGTGATCCGGAAAAGTTTTTCATTGTTCAGTTCAGTTTCTTCCAAGATCCCGACTTCCACAAAAGTATACAGGTTGCGGTATATCGTGTCATAGCTAAGTGTCGGATATTCATCCTCTAACGCATGAAGGACTGCCTTTGCGGACAGATAGCGGTTAGCTTCCACAAAAACCGTAATGATATCTTCTCTTTTTTGGGTATATTTATATCCGTGTTTCTTTAATTGCTGCAATGCAATAGTTACGGTATCGACCGGCATCATTTTCCCTCCCGACTCTATCAATTTCAAATAGACTATAGTATATTATTAGTGAGATTGCAATGATTAAGATTCAGGAAGGACGAAATTATATGGAACAACAAGCGCAACAGGACCTACATTTTGTCATCATATCCGATTCGGTGGGAGATACCGCCAGAAAAGTGCTCCAGGCCGTCTTGGCACAATTCCCATCGTTAACTGTTCATATGTATCATTATCCGTTCATCAGAAAAATGAAAGACCTGGAGCCTGTATTGGAAGAAGCCAAAGAGCTGAAGGCATTTGTCATTCATACTTTGGTCGTCGACAACTTGAGCGAATTCACAGATGATTTCTGCGCTGCAGAAAATTTACCTTGCTATAACATACTGAAAGATCTGGTCAGGGATATCTCCAGAACAACCGGGCAACAGCCCCTCAAAAGAGCAGGCGCCCTTCATCGTTTGGATGATGAGTACTTTAACCGGATCAGCGCCATCGAGTTCGCCGTCAAGTACGATGACGGGAAAGATCCGAAAGGTTTCTTGGATGCCGATCTTGTGCTGCTAGGTGTTTCACGTACTTCAAAAACACCGCTCTCCATGTTTTTGGCGAACAAGAACATCAAAGTAGCGAACCTGCCGATCATGCCGGAAGCTTCAGTGCCTGATGAAATCTGGCAAGTGGATCCGAAGAAAATCGTCGGATTGACCAACGATGCCGAGGTCTTAAATAATTTCCGGAAAGAGCGGATGATCGCTTACGGATTATCCCCGGAAACCATCTATTCGGACATGGACCGCATCCGGGCTGAGTTGGAATACGCCTATGAATTGTACAATAAATTGGGTTGCATCGTCATCAATGTGTCCAAACGCTCTATAGAGGAAACCGCAGCCATCATCATGAGTAGCCTCGAAATCTCCGACACAACCATCATACCCTAAGTAAGATAACGAGGATGCAAAATGCATCCTCGCTTTTTTTTGTGGAAATGAAAACCATGGGCTAGGCCCATGGTTCCGGAGAGCTTCCAGCGGTGCATTAAAAAAATCCTCGCTAAGTGCTAGAATATATTTG